>JAFAWC010000024.1 GCA_019242135.1 Mycobacteriaceae bacterium
CTCGCCGCCTACACGACGTTCGGCTCGGCCGCCTCGGCGACCGACTGGTGGCTGGGGCCCAAGCCCGACACTGAGCGCCGGATGCCCAGAGACAAGTTCATCGACTACCTGACGACGATCATGCTCGGCGCCATCAATGGCACCGCCGAGCTGCTCGGCGTCAAGTTCGATCCCGCACGGCCGATCCACGAGGCTGTTCCGCAGACCAATCATTCGGTCGCCTGACACGTGACGAACTACGCGAGCGCGGCACCGATGGCCGCCGCCGCGGCGGCAGCGGCCAGCGACGTGGCAGCCCTGCCATGAAGGCGTGGTGGCTGCCCGATCTGGCGGCCGCGGCGTTCGAGCGCAGCATGTCGAAGTACACGACATCGTTTCCCGCTCGCAGCGCGATCGAGGAACGCACCGGCGAGGCGGTCGAGAAACTCCGTACACTTGGCAAATACCCGGTACCGGCGTTCCCAGGAAAGGACTCTTTATGACCCTTGCCGAGCCGACGTTGGAGAACACCGCGGCCAAGCCGCCCATCCACACCCGTGCGCTGATCATCGGAACGGGCTTCTCGGGGCTGGGCATGGCGATCGCGTTGCAACGGCAGAATGTGGAATTCTTGATCCTCGAGAAAGCCGATGACGTCGGCGGCACCTGGCGCGACAACAGCTATCCGGGCTGTGCGTGCGACATCCCGTCGCATCTGTACTCGTTTTCGTTCGAGCCGAAGCCGGACTGGAAACACCTGTTCTCCTTCCAGGACGAGATCTGGGACTACCTCAAGGGCGTCGCCGACAAGTACGGGCTGCGCCGCTACATCGTGTTCAATTCGCTTGTCGACCGGGCTCATTGGGACGACACCGAGTACCGCTGGCACGTGTTCACCGCAGACGGCCAGGAATACGTCGCGCAATTTCTGGTCTCCGGAGCCGGCGCGCTGCACATACCGTCGGTGCCCGACATCGATGGCCAAGACGAATTCGTGGCCGCCGGTGGCGCCGCGTTCCATTCAGCGGAGTGGGACCACAGCGTCGACCTCGCCGGCGAGCGCGTCGCCGTGATCGGAACCGGTGCCAGCGCCATCCAGATCGTGCCCGAGATCGTCGATGAGGTCGCCGAGCTGCAGCTCTATCAGCGCACGCCCCCGTGGGTGGTACCGCGGACCAACGAAGAACTTCCCGAGGGACTGCGCCGGGCACTCGGCAACGTGCCCGGGCTGCGGCTCGCACTGCGCACCGCCATCTACTGGGGGCAAGAGGCCATCGCATACGGCATGATCAAGCGGCCAGGCGCGCTCAAAGTGATTGAGGCGCTGGCGAAATGGAATATCCGCCGCAGCGTCAAAGACCGGGAGCTGCGGCGTAAGCTGACCCCGTCCTACCGGATCGGCTGCAAGCGGATCCTGAATTCGAGCACCTACTATCAGGCGGTCGCGAACCCGAGGACCACACTGGTCACCGACCCCATCACGCGGATCACACCCGGTGGGATCCTCACCGCCGACGGCACCGAACACGACGTCGACGTCATCGTCTACGCGACCGGGTTTCACGTCACCGACTCCTACACCTACGTCGACATCAAGGGTCTGCAGGGCGAGAACCTGGTCGACCGGTGGAACCGCGAGGGCCTCGGCGCGCACCGTGGCATCGCGATCGCCGACGTGCCCAACCTGTTTTTCCTGTTGGGTCCGAACACCGGGCTCGGCCACAACTCGGTGGTGTTCATGATCGAGTCGCAGATCCGCTATGTCGCCGAGGCCATCGCCGCGGTGGATAGGGCCGGCGTGCAGGCGCTCGCCCCGACCCGTGCCGCTCAGGACCGGTTCAACGACGAGTTGCAGGAAAAGCTCGGCCACTCGGTGTGGAACACCGGCGGCTGCAGCAGCTGGTACCTCGATGCGCACGGCAAGAACCGGGTGCTGTGGGGTGGCTACACCTGGCAGTACTGGCTGGCGACCCGCAAGTTGAGGCCGAGCGAATACCGGTTCTTCGGGCGCGTCGGCTGATGGCTGCGGCTGACAGCTTGGGCTGGCGGCTGACATGTGACCGACACGCAAACACACGATGTTGTGTTGCGGCGGGTTGTCGCACCCCAGGCGTAGTGTCGGAAGCCTAATACCGGCACACGAAGTGGGGTTCTGGTGAGCGACAAACTCAATCTGATCGACCGCGTCTCCGCGATCAACTGGAACCGGCTGCAAGACGAGAAGGACGCCGAGGTCTGGGACCGGCTGACGGGTAACTTCTGGCTGCCCGAGAAGGTACCGGTGTCCAACGACATCCCGTCCTGGGGAACGCTGACCGCCAGCGAAAAGCAACTGACGATGCGGGTTTTCACCGGTCTGACACTGCTCGACACCATCCAGGGCACGGTCGGGGCGGTCAGTTTGATCCCCGATTCGCTGACCCCTCACGAGGAGGCCGTGTACACCAACATCGCGTTCATGGAGTCGGTGCACGCGCGCAGCTACAGCAACATCTTCTCCACGTTGTGCTCCACCGCCGAGATCGACGATGCGTTTCGCTGGTCGGAGGAAAACCCCAACCTGCAGCGCAAGGCCGAGATCGTGATGCGGTACTACCGCGGCGACGAGCCGCTGAAGCGCAAGGTGGCCTCAACGCTGCTGGAAAGCTTCCTGTTCTACTCCGGGTTCTACCTACCGATGTACTGGTCGAGCCGCGCGAAGCTGACCAACACCGCCGACATGATCCGGCTGATCATCCGCGACGAGGCGGTGCACGGCTACTACATCGGCTACAAGTACCAGCGCGGGCTGGCGGCCGAGGATGCCGCCAAACAGCAGGAGCTCAAGGACTACACCTACGAGCTGCTGTTCGAGCTCTACGACAACGAGGTGGAGTACACCCAGGACCTCTACGACGAGGTCGGCCTCACCGAGGACGTCAAGAAGTTCCTGCGCTACAACGCCAACAAGGCGTTGATGAACCTCGGATACGAGGCGCTGTTCCCGCGCGACGAGACCGACGTGAATCCGGCGATCCTGTCGGCGCTGTCGCCTAACGCCGACGAGAACCACGACTTCTTCTCCGGGAGCGGGTCCAGCTACGTCATCGGCAAGGCCGTCATCACCGAAGACGAGGACTGGGACTTCTAAACGCGCAGCTTAGACAGGCTGACAGACGAAGTTCCGCC
>JAFAWC010000268.1 GCA_019242135.1 Mycobacteriaceae bacterium
TCGTCTGACGTCTGGCTGAAGTCGCGGTAGTACTCACCGACAGCCAGGAAGGTCGCGGGCACCTCGACGCAGACGATGTCATCTGCGGCATTGGCGAGTTGCCGGTAGGGAGCCGGCGGGGCCACCGGAACTGCGATCACGATCTTCACCGGGTTCGCGGTGCGGATGGCGCCGACGGCGGCCAACATGCTCGCCCCGGTGGCAATGCCGTCGTCGACGAGGATGACGGTCTTGCCGGCCGGCTGGATGGGCTCGCGGCCGCCGCGATAGGCGGTCTCGCGGCGGGTCAGCTCCGCGGATTCCTTCGCAATCACCTGCGCGATTTGTTCGTCGCTGATCCGCAAGCTGCGCACCACATCGTTGTTGAGCACCACAAGTCCGCCGCTGGCCAGCGCGCCGACCGCAAGCTCTTCCCACCGCGGAGCACCGAGTTTGCGCACCACGAACACGTCCAGCGGTGCGCGTAGCGCCGCCGCCACCTCCCAGGCGACCGGCACACCGCCCCGCGGCAATCCGAGCACCAGCAGGTCGGCGGCTGCCCGATACCCCGCCATCGCGTCAGCGAGTACCCGACCGGCCTCCCTCCGGTCGGAGAACGTGCCCGTGGCGCTGCGCGACAGGCCGGTGAATCGGCGCATGGCGGTCTCTCCCCACCAGTGTCCTCCTCTTCGCACGCGCGCAGAAGGCTATTTCGCAGGTGGCACCGGCGGCGCGTCGGTGGGCGCCATCTCGGCGCCGATCCGACGGAACAAGGTGTCGGCCTCGTTCGAGTAGTTGCCCTGTGCGTCGAATGCCTCTGGGAGGTAGGTGTTCACGACGGCGATGGCGATCTTCTGGGACGGCAAGTAGGCCTCGACGGCCGAGTAGCCGGCGAACATGGGGTTCTGGAGCAGCCAGTGGCCGGAGATGACGACGCCCAGCCCGTAGGTGTACACGTCGTCCTGTGCGGCGCATGTCGGGCAATCCTCCTGGGCGTGGGTCTTGCCGCGCAGGTCCGTCGACACCATCGCCTTGACCGAATCCGCGGTCAGCAGCCGGCCCGATCCGATCCCCGCCGCGGTGGCCTCCAGGTCGTAGATGTTGGTGGTTTGAATCGCGCCACGGGTGATCGTCCACGACGGGTTCCAGTAGGTGGCCGCTTCATAGAACGGCGTTTCGGGGGGAATCTTCAGTGCCTGCCGCCGCTCGGAGGAGAATGCGTGCAACACCGGCGAGGGAATCTCCGGCGTGTCTGAGTTAGCGGTCTGTGTCAGGCCTAAAGGTCGAAGTACCTTCTGGGTCAACAGAGTTGGCATGTCCTGGCCGGTGGCTTTCTCCAGAGCCAGGCCCAACAGCACGTAGTTGGTGTGGGCGTAGTTCCAGTTGGTACCCGGCGGGTACAGCAGCGGGCGCGAACGGACCTGCGCCAGGATCTCGTCAACGGTCCACTGCTTGAACGGATCGGCGTACAGCGCCGCGGAGAACGCGTCGTTGCCAAGGACGTAGTCGGGATAGCCGGATGTCATCTGCGCGAGCTGGCCCAACGTGACTTGATCCGCATGCGGGAAGTCGGGCAGCCACTTCGCCAGCTTGTCGTCGAGCCGGACCTTCTTCTCTTCGACGAGTTTCAGCAGCAGCGTGGCCACATACGAGATTGCGACCGCCCCGTTGCGGAAGTGCATCTGGGGAGTGGCAGGCACACCGGTCATCGACTCACCGACCGCCTGCGTCAGCACCTCTTTCCCGTCGATGGTCACCCGGACGATCACCGCCTTGAGGTGCCGCTCGGCCATGGTGTCTTTGACGATCTTCAGCACGGCGTCGGCCTGGGCCCGGTCGGTGGACGCAGAAGGTGGCGGCGCGGGCGGGCGGGCACAACCGCATACCAGCGCGAGCCAGCACAGCAGGGAGATGATGATGCGTGTGGAGGTCCCACGGGCCACAGCGGAGTGTAGCCTGCGGCCATGAGGACGTCAGACGTGTGGCTACTCGGGGGCTACCAGACGGACTTTGCCCGCAACTTCAGCCGGGAGGGCCTGGGTGGCCTCAGTCGGTGGTGTGAACGATCAGCACGTCGGTCCTGGCCCGGCGCGAGACGTTGGCCGGGACCGATCCCAGTATTCGCCCGCCGGTGCTGGTGAGCCCGAAGCTGCCGACGACAAGCAGGTCCGCGTTGACCTCCCTGGCCAGCTTCACCAGTGCAGGCGCTGGCGCGCCGACAAGCGCGCGCTCTTCGATGTGCCGGGCGCCCGCTTTCCTCGCCCGGTTGCGGGCCTCCCGCAGGATCGCGTAGACGGGGGCGTCCCCGTGCAGCTTGTAGTCCCCCTCGCGCCCGAGGGGGGTCTCGGCGCGGGGGTCGAGCACACGATCCGGCCGGCCCGGATTTGCCCAGCCTCCGTGATCCACATTGGGCAAGTGCGCCATCGCGATGATCAACTTCGCATCGTTTTCCGCGGCGAATGCGGCTGCGTGATCGACTGCACGCAGCGACGAGTCTGAGCCGTCGGTGCCGACTATCAGGGTCTGATAGGCGCTCATTTCCCTCTTAGTGTAAAAGGCCGAGGCGGCTCTTTTTGAGAATCTTCCAAGCCCGTCGTCGCAATCTCCCGTCATCAAACAAGAGGACGACATGCTGCAGAACATCGCCGCCCGGGTCCGCGGCCAGCGCGTTATGCGGCCAGCCGGTCCAAGCCCGACACTCGCTGAGCTGCGCAGGGCCTACCGGCAAGCGCTGCACGAGGGCGATGATCTCGCTCTGGTGGTCCAGGTCAGGATGGGCTGCCCATTCCCGACACCACGCAGTTAAATAGCTTCGCCATCGCTCATGCGGCGGGTTGGAATCGCTGGTTTCGCGCGCCCTTCACATTTCGTAGCCCCGAACAGTTCACGCAGCCGACGCAGCCCACGCAGTCTGTGCACCGCACGCAACCCACGCACGCCACGCACCGGATGCAGGCGATGCAGGCCATGCACGCGACGCAATTCATTGCGGCCACGCACAGCACCGTTAGCACGCTGGTGAGGACCCCAAGGCCGCCCGCGGTGGCGGCCGAACCGGTGACCCCGACGCTTCCGGCGGTGGCCACCGAGCCGGCCACCGCAACGCTGCCGCCGGTGGCGACCGAGCCGGCCACTGCGAGGCTGCCGGCTGTCGCAACCGACCCCGCGACCGCGGCACTATCCCTGGTGCCAAGCG
>JAFAWC010000342.1 GCA_019242135.1 Mycobacteriaceae bacterium
GTGAAGTTCGATCTGCTCGGCCTGGGTATGTTATCGGCGCTGCACTACGTCATCGACCTGGTCGCCGAGCACAAGGGCATCGACGTCGACCTGGCCAAGCTCGACCTGTCCGAGGCGGCTGTCTACCAGATGCTGCAGAAAGCGGATTCCGTCGGAGTGTTCCAGGTGGAGTCACGCGCGCAGATGGCTACGCTGCCCCGGCTCAAACCGCATATCTTCTACGACCTGGTCGTCGAGGTGGCACTCATCCGGCCAGGCCCCATCCAGGGTGGCTCGGTGCACCCCTACATCCGGCGACGCAACGGCCTGGACCCGGTCACCTACGACCACCCATCGATGGCGAGGGCCCTGCGAAAAACCCTGGGCGTCCCGCTTTTCCAGGAGCAGCTGATGCAACTGGCCGTCGACTGCGCCGGTTTCAGCGCCGCCGAGGCCGATCAGTTGCGCCGCGCCATGGGCTCCAAGCGGTCCGCCGAGCGAATGCACCGGCTGAAGGACCGGTTCTACGACGGCATGCGCGAACGGCATGGCATCACCGGCGACGTGGCGGACCGAATCTACGAAAAGCTGGAAGCATTCGCCAACTTCGGGTTCCCGGAAAGTCATGCATTGAGCTTCGCGGCGCTGGTGTTCTACTCGTCCTGGTTCAAGCTGCATCATCCGGCGGCGTTCTGCGCGGCGCTGCTGCGCGCGCAGCCGATGGGCTTCTATTCACCGCAGTCGCTGGTCGCCGATGCGCGCCGGCACGGCGTCACAGTGCACGCACCCGACGTCAACGCCAGCCTGGCGCACGCCACGCTGGAAAACGAGGGCACCGAGGTGCGGCTGGGGCTGGCCAGCGTCCGACACATCGGCGACGAGCCGGCCGAAAGGCTGGTCGACGAACGAAAGGCCAACGGCGCGTTTTCTTCTCTGCTCGATCTGACCGCCCGTGTGCCACTGAGCGTGCCGCAGACAGAAGCCTTGGCCACCGCCGGCGCGCTTGGTTGCTTCGGCATCAGCCGCCGCGAGGCGTTGTGGGCGGCGGGAGCGGCGGCCACCCAGCGACCGGACCGGCTGCCCGGTGTCGGGTCGTCGTCACACATCCCCGCGCTGCCCGGGATGACCGAGGTGGAATTGTCCTCGGCCGACGTGTGGGCCACCGGCGTCTCGCCGGACAGCTACCCGACCCAGTTCCTGCGTGATGACCTCGACGCGCTCGGTGTCGTTGCGGCGGACAAGCTGCTGTCTCTTCCCGATGGCTCCCGGGTGCTGGTCGCCGGTGCTGTCACACATCGGCAGCGTCCGGGTACGGCGCGGGGGGTGACGTTTTTGAACCTCGAGGACGAGACCGGGATGGTCAACGTGTTGTGCACGCCGGGGGTGTGGGCACGTCACCGCCGAATCGCCCAGACCGCACCGGCCATGCTGATTCGTGGTCAGTTGCAGAACGCCACGGGCGCCGTCACCGTGGTGGCGGAGCGGATAGGGCGTATCGAGCTTGCGATTGGCTCGCGCTCACGTGATTTTCGGTGACTGGCTTTCGTTGTTTGGCCGCTTTGGGCCGAATTGCCAATCACCCCGCGGTAGGCGTCGTCCACACCTTGTCGACGGTGAACTTCAACCTCGTGTTGAACGCGGAGAGAAACTCTTCGGTCATTCCCCTGCCGGTAGCGTATTCCTGGTACTTGACCTGATATTGCTCGTCGGCGAGCGGATTCACGTCGACCGCGTCGATCCTGGCCTCACCGCCGACCGCGACGACACCGCCGCCGATGCCGTCGGAATCCAAGTTCAGGCTGACCCGCGGATGCGCCTTGATGTGCGCGACCTTGGCGGCATTCGGCATCGAATACACCGTGACGTCTCTGCCATCGAAGAAGAACCACACCAGGCGGGGAACGGGCTGGCCGGATTTCGCCACGGTGGTCAACCATGCGTAGCGCTCCGTCTCGAGCCTGCGGGTAACCTCTTGCGTCAATTCAGCTGTCATTCTTGCGAATGTAGTCTCGACACGTGGCACCCCTGAATCTGTCGGTCGACGAAGTTCTGACCACCACCCGTTCGGTCCGTAAACGCCTCGATTTCGACAAGCCAGTGCCTCGTGAGGTGCTGCTCGAATGCCTCGAACTTGCGATCCAAGCGCCCACCGGCGGCAACCAGCAGGTCTGGCAGTGGGTGTTCGTCGAAGACGCCGAGAAGAAGAAGGCCCTCGCCGACATCTACCGCGCCAACTTCGCCGACTACCGACAGCAGCCCCAACCGCAGTACACCACCGGCGACAGCCGCGCCGAGCAGCGGCAACGGGTGGTGTCTTCAGCGATGTATCTGGCCGAGCACCTGCACGAAGCGCCGGTACTGATGGTGCCGTGCCTGGAAGGTAGCGTGGACTTCGCCGTGCAAGCCGGCGCGTCGTTCTGGGGCTCACTGCTGCCCGCGGCGTGGAGCTTCATGCTCGCGTTGCGATCCCGCGGCCTGGGGTCGGCCTGGACGACCCTGCATCTTGTCGGCAACGGCGAGAAGCAGGCCGCCCAGCTGCTCGGCATTCCCTATGAGACGTACCGGCAGGGTGGACTGTTTCCCGTCGCCTACACCAAGGGCACCGATTTCCGGCCGGCCAAGCGACTGCCTGTCGACCAGATAGTGCATTTCGACAGCTGGTAACGCGCGGCTATTCATTGGCCGCCGGCGAACCCGTGCTGGCGCCATGCCTCATAGACCGCGATGGCCGCGGCGTTGGACAGATTGAGTGACCGGCGGCCGGCGATCATCGGGATTCTCACCGTGGCGGTGATGTGCGGATCAGCGAGTGTGGTGGCATCCAATCCGGTCGGCTCCGGCCCAAACATCAAGACGTCACCCGGCCGGTACGAAATGTCGGCAAATGACCGGTTTGCGTGTGCAGTGAAAGCGAAGACCCGCGCCGGTGATATCGCACGCCACGCCAAAGCCAACGAGTCGTGCACGGTGACCGACGCCAGATCGTGGTAATCGAGTCCGGCGCGCCGGAGCTTGGGCTCCGATAAATCGAAACCGAGTGGTTGCACAAGATGCAACTGGCAACCCGTGGCCGCCACCATCCGAATTGCATTGCCGGTGTTGGGTGCAATGCGCGGGGAGTAGAACATCAGGCTGAACACGTGCAAATGATTGCAGCGATGAGCGCTTGCGCGAAGAGCAAACAATCACCGTCAGGGCAAACATTTCGGACCGCCTGCAACCACGAAAAATTTGCTGGGTACAATTTTGCAGGCGCGGCGCAGCGCTTCTGAACTCTGTCTGTTCAGTACGAACGGGTGGTGCCGACCGGCGAGGGCTGGCATACTCGTCGAATTGCCAGGCGGTTACCGCCCCGCCCGATGTCGGGTGAAAACAAAAGCAGGAAAGTCCATGATTCAGGCGCACATTCACCAGATCTGCGAATCGGTCGCTCACGCGGGCCCGAGCCGATGACCATGTTCGAGCAGCCCATGCTGCCGAAGGACACAGAAGAAAAACCCGCCGCCGCACCGGCCAAGCGCCCATCGCGGTGGTCGCCATCGAACTGGTCGGTGCGCTGGAAGGTGTTGGCGATGGTCGTCATCCCGGTGGCGCTCGCCGTGGCGTTTGGCGGTCTGCGGGTCTACGACAACGTCACCGACGCCCGCGATCTGCGCCTCGCCGCCGACCGCGCCGGAATGATCCGCCCGATCGAGAACTACACCGGTGCTCTGGAAAGCGCTGTGCTGGCGTATGCGACCGCGGCCGACGGCCCGGTGGCGCGCAGGGCGTTCGACGACGCCAAGTCGGAGCTTTCCGGCAAACTCGCCAACACCAATGTCGACGGTGACGTTCGGGCGGGTATCACGACGCTGCTGAACGGCGGCCCCGCGCTGCTGGACCGGGTGGCGTCCAACAGCATCGGTTTGCGCGACACCGTGACGACGTACGCGCCGATCCTGCTGACAGCCGAGGACGCGATCGACGGGTCGGTCCGCGTCAACGACGAAAGGCTGCGCGCCGAGGCGCAGGGACTCGGCCGAGCTGTCGGTGCCCGCGGCCAGATGTTCATGCAGAAACTGATGGTCAGCCGGGGCGGCGAGGTGCCCGATCCCGAACTCCGCACGTCGATGATCACGCTCGCCGGAACCGAGCCGTCGACGCTGTTCGGCATGAATGAGGTGGTCGGGGCAGGTTCGCCGGACGCCAAGACGCTGCAGGACCAGATGGTCGCCCGGATGGCCACCATCTCCGATCCGGCGGCCGCGTTAGTCGGCAACCAGGACCTGCTGGGATCGCTGCAGTCCACGGAGGACATCGCCAACAAGGTCATCGACAACACGACGTCATCGATCAGCGCCGCAATGAACAAGCCGGCGGCGTCGGCGCGTAACGCGGCGATTCGCGACTCGGCGATCGTGCTGGGCGCGATCGTGGTGGTGTCGCTGCTGGTGTTGCTCGTGGCCCGGACGCTGGTGCGGCCCCTGCGCCGGCTTCGCGAGGGCGCATTGCGGGTGGCGCACGAGGAGCTGCCCGCCGAGGTCGAGCGCATCAGGGCGGGCGAAGAACCAGGGGAGATCGATCCGATCCCGGTATACAGCACCGAGGAGATCGGTCAAGTCGCCCACGCCGTCGATGACCTGCACGAGCAAGCACTGATAATGGCGGCCGAGCAGGCACAGCTGCAGTTCCACGTCAGCGACATGTTCGAGACGTTGTCGCGGCGCAGCCGCTCGCTGGTGGACCAGCAACTGTCGGTGATCGATGACCTGGAACGCGACGAAGACGACCCGCAGCGGCTGGAGGCCCTGTTCAAGCTCGACCACCTCGCCTCCCGGATGCGTCGCAACGGAGCCAACCTTCTCGTTTTGGCCGGTGCGAAGGCCCAGCGCGATCAGGCCGAGCCCGTGCCGGTTGCCGCGGTCATCAACGCCGCCGCCTCGCAGGTGGAGGACTACCAGCGCGTCGTGATCACGACGGTGCCCGACAGTTCGGTGGTCGGGTCCGCGGCCCACGACATCATCCATCTCGTCGCCGAACTCATCGACAACGCGCTGCGCTACTCGCCACCTGCATCGGAGGTGCGCGTGTCGGCGGTGCACACCGGCAACCGGGGAATCGTCATCGAAGTGCGCGACACCGGGCTCGGAATGACCGAGAGCGACCTGAGGATGGCCAATACACGACTGGAATCAGGCGGGGAGGTCACGCCGTACACCACCCGGCACATGGGGCTGTTCGTGGCGGGCCGACTGGCTCGTCAGTACGGGCTGGTGGTGCGACTGCGCAGCGCGGTGGCAGGCGATCCCCGCTCGGGAACGACCGCCGGAGTGTTTGTTCCCGCCGAACTGGTCGCTCGCAGGGGGCCTGGGGAGGACACCGGAAGCCCCTCACAGGACATGTACCCGCACACCGTGGCGGCCTCCGGCCGCCAGGACCTGGTCAGTTCCGGCGCGCCGCACGGCGGGTCGGCCCTGTTCGGTGAGCCGTACCGCAACGGCAGCACATCGGCGCACGACGAGTCGCCCCTTCCCCAGCGCGAACCTGGGGCCAGCGGCATTGTCGGTGCCCCGGAGGCGACGCCCACCGCACCCCGCGCACCCTCCGACACATCCGCATTCTTCTCGTCGCGGGAACGCGAAAAGCGGGGGGCCGGCGCTGACGAGGAGCGAAGACCGGCGCCTGACGAACAGATGGCCGGGCAGCAGACGGCCACGCCGGACGAGCCGCAGCCGACCACCTCGCCGCCGTCGTCACCACGGGGCGACACCGACGTCATCTTCCAGCGGATGGTGTCGGAATGGCTGATCGATCCGACAGAGCTGATGGAGCCGATGCAGTCGTGGGAGTCGGTGTGGGACAGCGGCTGGGCGGCCGCCGAACAGGCCGAACAGGCGCACGTCGAGCGGCGCACGGACCAGGGCCTCCCCGTGCGCGAACCCGGCGCCCGGCTGGTGCCGGGCTCGGCGCAAGCACCCGCCGGCAGAAAGCCCAACGGCGCCGCGCACCGCAGGCCCGACGACGAGAACGGCGACGCGGCCGGCGGCGCTCACCGCGACGCCGAGACCATCCGGACGTCGCTGTCCAGTCACCACAGCGGGGTACGCGCAGGCCGATCACACGCCCGCGAAGAGCACACCGAGTGGGGCCCGGGTGCCGGTGAGGATGACCAATGAGCCAGCCCGACCGCCGGACCGGTGACAGATCGCTCGACTGGCTGGTGTCCACGTTCGCGCGCGACGTACCGGGCGTGTCGCACGCGGTGCTGGTGTCCGCTGACGGGCTGCTGGTGGCTGCCAGTGAACACTTACCGGTCGAGCGGGCGGATCAGCTGGCCGCCGTCAGTTCGGGACTGGCGAGTCTGTCCACCGGGGCGGCGCAACTATTCGAAGGTGGCCGCGTCCTGCAGTCGGTGGTCGAGATGGAGAACGGCTATCTACTGCTGATGCGGGTCGGTGACGGGTCGCACCTGGCGGCACTCGCGTCCACGTCATGCGACATCGGCCAGGTCGGATACGAGATGGCAATTCTCGTCGAACGCGTTGGCGGCGTGGTGAAGTCGTCGCGGCGAGCGCCGCAGCCCTCGTGAGGTCCGATGGACGCATCCCCTACGCCGGCGCCCCGCAAGAGACCGCATCTGGTGCGGCCGTACACTCTGACGGCCGGACGTACCACGGCGAGCGTTGCGCTGCCGCTGGAGGCACCGATCGAAGCCGACGAATCCGCGGGAGAGCACACCTGGCTTCCCAACGACGTGCGAGAGGACATTGTGACGCTGTGTGCGACCCGGCCCTCGGTAGCGGAGATCGCGGCCCGGCTCGACATCCCCTTGGGCGTCGCCAGGGTTCTGGTGTCAGATCTCGTGGAGTCAGGGCATCTGCGGGTGCTAGCGACACTTGACGACAGCTCGTCGGTCGACGAGCGGCGCGAATTGATCGGAAGGACGCTGCGTGGCCTCCGCGCGCTCTGAGACGCACTCCGTCGCGTCGACCAAGATCGTCATCGCCGGCGGATTCGGCGCCGGCAAGACCACTTTCGTCGGCGCGGTGTCGGAGATCATGCCGTTGCGGACCGAGGCGATCCTCACCGAGGAGTCGGTGGGTGTCGACGAACTCGAGGCCACTCCGGACAAAAAGACCACCACCGTCGCGATGGATTTCGGCCGGATCACGCTCGGCGACGAGGACCTGATCCTGTATTTGTTCGGGACGCCGGGCCAGCGGCGGTTCTGGTTCATGTGGGATGACTTGGTGCGCGG
>JAFAWC010000614.1 GCA_019242135.1 Mycobacteriaceae bacterium
CGTTGTCCGCGCAGTACTTCACGGTGTTCAAACTCGCCAACCGTGCCGAGGCGATGGGAAAGGCGTATCTGCGCCGCGAAGTCGAGGACCCGGTGGTGCGCGACAAGCTCACGCCCCGATACGCCGTCGGCTGCAAGCGGCCCGGCTTTCACAACACCTATTTATCGACGTTCAACCGTGACAACGTCGAACTGGTCACCGATCCGATCGACAAGATCACGCCGTCGGGGGTCGCGACAGTAAAGGGCGACCTGCACGAAGTCGATGTGCTGATCCTGGCCACCGGGTTCAAGGTGTTGGATGTCGACTCACTGACGTATGAGATCACGGGTTGCGGCGGCCGGAGCTTGAGCCGGTTCTGGGAGGAGAACCGTCTGCAGGCCTACGAGGGTGTCGCCCTGCCGAGTTTTCCCAACTTTTTCACCGTGTGCGGACCGTACGGATACGTCGGTTCGTCGTTCTTCAACCTGATTGAGACACAGACACATCACATCGTGCGGTGCCTTAAACGTGCCGAGCGCGTGGGCGCGACGCGGGTGGAGGTGACCGAGGCGGCTAACGCCCGGTATTTCGCCGAGATGATGCGGAAACGGCACACGCAGATCTTTTGGCAGGACACGTGCAGTTTGGCCAACAGCTACTACTTCGACAGCCATGGCGACGTGCCGCTGCGCCGGGCCACGACACTGGAGACCATCTGGCGCAGCCGGCGTTTCCCACTTTCGGACTACGCCTTCAGCGCCTAGCGCGGCCCCTAGACCACCAATCAGACGGCCGACTTCAGCGCGTCGACCTTGTCGAGGCGCTCCCACGGCAGCTCGATGTCGGTGCGCCCGAAGTGTCCGTACGCGGCGGTCTGCGCATAGATCGGTCGCAGCAGGTCCAGGTCGCGGATGATCGCCCCGGGCCGCAGGTCGAACACCTCGCCGATGGCCGTTTCGATCTTGGCGGGGTCGACGGTCTCGGTGCCGAAGGTTTCGACGAACAGCCCGACCGGTGCCGCCTTGCCGATCGCGTAGGCGACCTGTACCTCGACGCGCTCCGCCAGGCCCGCCGCGACCACGTTTTTTGCCACCCAGCGCATCGCGTACGCGGCAGAACGGTCCACCTTGGACGGATCCTTGCCGGAGAACGCTCCGCCGCCGTGGCGGGCCCATCCGCCGTACGTGTCGACGATGATCTTGCGGCCGGTCAGCCCGGCGTCGCCCATCGGGCCGCCGAGGACGAACTTGCCGGTCGGGTTGACCAGCAGCCGCACCGCCGACGCGTCGAGCGTCTCGTGCGCGAGGTCGTCGAGCACGGTGTTGAGCACCTTTTCGCGGATGTCGGGGGCGAGCATGTTGTCCAGGTCGATGTCGGCGGCGTGCTGGGTGGAGATCACCACCGTGTCCAGCCGCACCGGCCGGGTGCCCTCGTAGGCGATCGTCACCTGTGTCTTGCCGTCGGGCCGCAGGTACGGCAGCACGCCGCCCTTGCGGACCTCGGTGAGCCGGCGCGCCAGCCGGTGGGCCAGTGCGATCGGCAGCGGCATCAGCTCCGGGGTATCGGCGATCGCATAGCCGAACATCAGGCCCTGATCGCCCGCGCCCTGCTTGTCCAGGGGATCGGCGGTGCCCTCGACGCGCGTCTCATGGGCGGTGTCCACACCCTGCGCGATGTCGGGCGACTGCTTGCCGATCGCGATGTTCACGCCGCACGAGTTGCCGTCGAAACCCTTGTCCGACGAGTCATAGCCGATCTCGAGGATCCGTTCACGCACCACCGTGGGGATCTCGACGCTGGCCGAGGTGGTCACCTCGCCCGCAACGTGCACCTGGCCGGTCGTGACGAGCGTCTCCACCGCAACCCGTGAGTGGGGGTCCTGATCGAGCAGCGCATCGAGCACCGAATCGCTGATCGCGTCGCAGATCTTGTCGGGATGGCCTTCGGTCACCGACTCGCTGGTGAACAGCCGACCTGATTGACTCACGGTTCGTCCTCTCGATGCTCAAAACTTAGTTAATCAAATATATCCGGGGCCGCGTCACCGACGCGTGTCGCGTCCGCCGCGCGACGTCAGCCGGCGCAGCCTGCTTTCCTACCCGCTCCGGCCGCGCAGGAATGTCGCGATCGCGTCCACGATACGACTCGCCATCGCCGTCTTGCTGCCGTGCTCCAGCGCGGACTCGGTGCCGTCGGCGGCCAGCAGCCAGCCGTCGTTGCTGTCCACCTCGAACGCGCGGTTGTCCCCGACGGCGTTGACGACGAGCAGGTCACAGCCCTTGCGGGACAACTTCGCGCGGGCGTGGAAGAGCACGTCGCCGTTCGCGTCACCCGTTTCAGCCGCGAACCCGACGATCGCCCGCATGTTGGGCAACTGGCCGTCGGCGCGGGCGCGCACCGCGCCGGCGAGGACGTCGTCGTTGCGGACCAACTCGATCGTCGGCGCGTCCCACTTGGATTCCGGGCCCGCATCCGGGCCCTTCTTGATCTTGCTCGACGACGCCTGCGCCGGCCGGAAGTCGGCGACGGCCGCGGCCATCACCAGCACATGCGCGTCGGGGGCGTGCTTGGAGACCGCGTCGGCCAGCTGCTGCGCCGAGCTGACATGCACCACGTGCACACCGGCCGGGTCGGCCAGCCCCACCGTGTGGGCGGCTATCAGCGTCACGTCGGCGCCACGCTGTGCGGCGACCCGGGCCAGCGCGTAGCCCTGCTTGCCGGAGCTGCGGTTGCCGATGAAGCGGACCGGGTCGATCGGCTCGCGGGTGCCGCCGGCGGTCACCAGCATCCGACAGCCGGGCAGGTCGTAGGGCATCGCATCGCCGCGCGCCAGCAGCAGCTCGGCGAACGTGGTGATCTCCTCGGGTTCGGGCAGCCGGCCCGCACCGGTGTCGGATCCGGTCAGCCGGCCGGATGCGGGTTCGAGCACGACGGCTCCGCGCCGCCGCAGCGTGGCGACGTTGTCGACGGTGGCCGGGTGCAGCCACATCTCGGTGTGCATCGCGGGCGCGAACAACAACGGACATCGGGCGGTCAGCAGCGTCGCGGTCAGTAGGTCATCGGCGCGGCCATGGGCGGCCCGCGCCAGCACGTCGGCGGTCGCCGGCGCGATGACGACGAGGTCGGCCTCCTTGCCGATCTGCACGTGCGGCACCTCGGGGACGTCCTGCCAGACGTCGGTGCGCACCGGTTGGCCCGACAGCGCCTCGAAGGTGGCCGCGCCGACGAAACGCAACGCGGACTCGGTCGGGATCACCCTGACGTGATGTCGGGCCTCGACGAGCTGGCGGACCACCGAGCAGGCCTTATAGGCGGCGATCCCACCTGAGACACCGACGATGATCCGCTTGCGGTCCATGGCGCTAGGACGCCGCCGTCTGCTCTTCGCCCGAGCGGCTCATCGGCGCCGTCTGCTCTTCGCCCGAGCGGCTCATCGGCGCCGTCTGCTCTTCGCCCGAGCGGCTCATCG
>JAFAWC010000147.1 GCA_019242135.1 Mycobacteriaceae bacterium
ACGCAGCACACGCATGCACTCGGCGACGAACTGCGGCTGATCCCAGAGATGCTCGATGACCTGGAAGTTCACCACGACGTCAACCGAGGCGTCGGGGAGCGGCAGCGTCGCGAGGTTGCCGTGGCGCACGTCGACCCGCGGATAGCAGGCGCGCGCGTGGGCCACCGTGGGTTCGTCATAGTCCATCCCGATGACGCTTCTGGCCACATCGGCGATCAGGTCTGCGCCGTATCCCTCCCCGCAGCCGGCTTCGAGCACGTCGCGGTTCGCGCAGTGGCCGGACAACCGCCGGTAGACGACCTCATGGCGGCGGAACCAGTAGTTCTCCTCGGCCAGTCCGGGAACCGTGCGTTCGCCGGTGAGCGCCAGGGAGTTGTGCGGGGTCATCGCAACGCAGGCTAACCCGATACCCGCGGTGTGTGAGCGGTTGCGATCAACGCGCAGTCAGATCACCTGTGCCGACCAGCTATGGTGTACGAGCGAACCGCACTAAGTTACCGATGAGTAACATACTGTGCGCGATTCACCGCATAGCTGACGATGGGAGCGGCCGGTTATGAGCCGGCCACTTTGAGGAGGGCGAACCACACCCATGACGAACATCGTGGTCCTGATCAAACAGGTCCCGGACACGTGGTCGGAGCGCAAGCTCAAGGATGACGACTACACGCTGGACCGCGACGCCGCCGACGCGGTGCTCGACGAGATCAACGAGCGCGCCGTCGAAGAGGCGCTGCTGATCAAGGAGAAAGAGGCCGCCGACGGGACCGAGAGCACGGTCACCGTGCTGACCGCGGGCCCCGAGCGTGCGACGGAGGCCATCCGCAAGGCGCTGTCGATGGGTGCCGACAAAGCGGTGCACGTGCTCGACGACGGCATGCGCGGGTCCGACATCGTGCAGACCGGTTGGGTGCTGGCCAGGGCGCTGGGCACCATCGAGGGGATCGAGCAGGGACTGGTGATCGCCGGCAACGAGGCCACCGACGGTGTCGGCGGCGCGGTGCCCGCCATCATCGCCGAGTACCTCGGCCTACCGCAGCTCACCCACCTGCGCAAGCTGTCGGTCGAGGGCGGCAAGGTCACCGGGGAACGGGAGACCGACGACGGCCTGTTCACGCTCGAGGCATCGCTGCCCGCCGTGGTGAGCGTCACCGAGAAGATCAACGAGCCGCGCTTCCCGTCGTTCAAAGGCATCATGGCCGCCAAGAAAAAAGAAGTCGCCACGCTCACGCTCGCCGAGATCGGCGTCGAGACCGACGAGGTCGGGTTGGCCAACGCGGGCTCGAAAGTGCTGCAGTCGCAGCCGAAGCCGCCCAAGACCGCGGGCGAGAAGGTTGAGGACGAAGGCGAGGGCGGCAACAAGATCGCCCAGTACCTGGTTTCGCAGAAGATCATCTGACAGAAGGCGATTGATCACTGATGGCTGAAGTACTTGTTCTGATCGAGCACGCGGAGGGCGCGCCCAAGAAGGTGAGCCTCGAGCTGCTCACGGCCGCAAGGGCGCTGGGTGAACCGTCGGCCGTCGTCGTCGGCACACCGGGCACCGCCGATGCACTGTCGGGCGCCCTGAAGGCGGCGGGCGCGGCGAAGATTTACGCCGCCGAGGCCGATTTCGTCGACGACTACCTGCTCGTTCCGCAGGTCGACGTGCTGGCGGCGCTGGTCGAGTCGGCCAGCCCCGCGGCGGTGCTGCTGGCGGCCAGCGCCGACGGCAAGGAGGTCGCCGGCCGGCTCGCGGCGCGCACCGGCAGCGGGGTGCTGGTCGACATCGTCGACGTCCAGGCCGGCAATAAGGGCGTGCACTCCATCTTCGGTGGTGCCTACACCGTGGACGCGCAGGTCAACAGCGACGTCGCGGTGATGACCGTGCGTCCGGGTGCGATCGAGGCCGAGGCCGCCGAGGGCGCCGGCGAGCAGGTCAGCGTCGAGGTGCCGCAACCCGCGGAAAATGCGACCAAGATCACGTCCCGCCAGCCCGCGGTGGCCGGCGACCGTCCCGAGCTCACCGAGGCGACGATCGTGGTCGCCGGCGGCCGTGGCGTCGGCAGCGCCGAGAACTTCAGCGTGGTCGAGGCGCTGGCCGACTCGCTGGGCGCCGCGGTGGGCGCCTCGCGTGCCGCGGTGGACTCCGGCTACTACCCAGGCCAGTTCCAGGTCGGGCAGACCGGCAAGACCGTGTCCCCCCAGCTGTACGTCGCCCTGGGCATTTCCGGTGCGATCCAGCACCGCGCCGGCATGCAGACGAGCAAGACGATCGTCGCCGTCAACAAGGACGAGGAAGCGCCGATCTTCGAGATCTCCGACTACGGCATCGTCGGGGACCTGTTCAAGGTGGCGCCGCAGCTAACGGAGGCGGTCAAGGCCCGAAAGGGGTAACGCCGGGCGCCTGAGCGGCGTCCCAATTGGTCACCGAGCGTGCACGGACACGTCATGCGCACGATGCCGTCCCGAGATGCGCCTCCGCGACGGTGCAGCTATGAGCACCGCATCGGTCCTGCTTGCCAGCGGGCCTGGACCGTCCGGCTCGCCGGACGCGGATCAGAGCCCGGGGGCACCCACGTACACGTTGCTGCTGACCACCGACGCCGAGCTGATCGACCAAGCGCAGCGGCTGCGCTACGAGGTGTTCAGCTCCGAACCGGGTTTCGCGCTGCGCGCGCCTGCCGGGCGTGCCGGGCGTGACGCCGACCGTTTCGACCAGTACTGCGACCACCTGCTCGTGCGCGAGGACACCTCCGGTGACCTCGTCGGGTGCTATCGGATGCTGCCGCCGCCGGGCGCGATCGCCGCGGGCGGGCTTTACACCGCCACCGAGTTCGACGTCCGCGCGCTGGATCCGCTACGGCCGTCGCTGGTGGAGATGGGCCGGGCGGTGGTCCGCGAAGAGCATCGCAACGGCGCGGTGGTGCTGCTGATGTGGGCGGGGATTCTGGCCTACCTGGACCGTTGCGGATACGACTACGTGACCGGGTGCGTCTCGGTTCCGCTGGCCCAGGTGCGCGCGGTCAGGGAGTTCGTCCTGGCCCGCCACCGGTCGGAGTACACCGTGCGGCCGTACCGGCCGGTGCCGCTGGACAACATTGCACCGGCGGCGCGCGTCGAGGTGCCCCCGCTCATGCGCGGCTACCTGCGGCTGGGCGCACGGGTATGCGGCGAGCCCGCGCACGACCCGGACTTCGGGGTCGCGGACTTCTTGGCTCTGCTCGACAAGCGCGCCGCCGACATCCGCTACCTGAAGCGGCTGAGATCGGTGGCCGCCGCGGCCGAGGCGGTGCGATGACGCACGCCTGGCTGCCGCGAGCCTCATGCGACTGCAGTTGTGTGCGCCTCGAGCCGGTCGGCGCGTGGGGACGGTCGGTGCGGCTGGTGCGTGCTGTCGTGCGGGTCGGTCTGGTGCTGGCGGTGTTGCCGGTTATTCCCGTGCTGTTCATCGCGCACCCCGGCCGGTCGCGGGCGGTCCGGCTGTACTGCCGGCTGGTGCTGCGCTGCATGGGTGTGCGAATCACCAAGTCGGGCGGCCCGATTCGCAACGTGCCCGGGGTGCTGGTGGTCAGCCCGCACATGTCCTGGGACGACACGCTGGTGATCAACGCCCTGATGCCCGGCGCGTTCGTCGCCAAAGCCGAACTCATCGGCTGGCCGGGGATCGGCCTGCTGGCTCGCGCCATGAACGTGATCCCCATCGACCGCGCCCGGCTGCGGCGGCTTCCCGACGTGGTCGACACGGTTGCCCAGCGGCTGCGCTCGGGCCAAAGGGTGGTGGCGTTCCCGGAGGGCACCACATGGTGCGGGCTCGCGCACGGCGCGTTTCGGCCGGCGATGTTCCAGGCCGCCATCGACGCGGGCCGGCCGGTACAGCCGCTGCGGCTGAGCTACCACCGGCCCGACGGCCGGCCGTCGACGATTCCCGCGTACGTCGGCAAGGACAACCTGCTCAGCTCGTTTCTGCGGGTCGTGTCGGGCGGCCCGATCGTGGCGCACGTGAGTGTCGAGGAACTTCAGCTGCCGGGAACGCACCGCCGTGACCTGGCCGAGCGCTGCCAACAGGCCGTCGGTGAGGGCCAACCGTCGCGTCACGAGCACGCGCTGGCTGCCTGAGCGACCGCGAAGGGGCCAGCCCGGCGACGGCTAAGCTGGTTGCGCTATGAGCCCTGCCAACCCGGTGTACCTCGACCACGCCGCCACCACCCCGATGCATCCCGATGCGATCGAGGCGATGACGGCCGTGCAGGCCGTCGCCGGCAACGCGTCGTCGCTGCACACGTCGGGCCGGGCCGCGCGCCGCAGGTTCGAGGAGTCGCGCGAGACGCTGGCCGAGAAGCTGGGCGCGCGGCCATCGGAGGTGGTATTCACCGCGGGTGGCACCGAAAGCGACAACCTCGCGGTCAAGGGCATCTACTGGTCGCGCCGCGATGCCGAACCGCGCAGACGCCGAATCGTCACCACCGCCGTCGAGCACCACGCGGTGCTCGACTCGGTGGAGTGGTTGGCCGAACACGAGGGCGCCGAGGTGACGTGGTTGCCCACCGAAGCCGACGGCTCGGTATCGCCGTCGGCACTGCGGGATGCGTTGCGCTCGCACGACGATGTCGCGCTGGTGTCGGTGATGTGGGCCAACAACGAAGTCGGCACGATCATGCCGATCAACGAACTGGCGGCGGTGGCAGCCGAATTCGATGTGCCCATGCATTCCGACGCGGTTCAGGCGGTCGGGCAGCTGCCGGTGTCGTTCGCCGCCAGCGGGCTGTCGGCGATGAGCATCGCCGCGCACAAGTTCGGCGGACCCACCGGCGCCGGTGCGCTGCTGCTGCGCCGCGACACCGCATGCGTTCCACTGTTGCACGGCGGCGGCCAGGAACGTGACGTGCGTTCCGGCACACCGGATGTCGCCGGTGCGGTCGGCACCGCCGCGGCCGCCCGGATGGCGGTGGACGGGCTGGAGGCACACGCCGCGAAGCTGACCACGCTGCGTGACCGGCTGATCGCCGGCGTGCTGTCGGCTGTTGACGACGTGCGGCTGAACGGGTGCTCGACCGTCGATTCCCCGCCCAAGCGGCTTCCCGGCAACGCGCACTTTACGTTTGCTGGATGTGAGGGCGACTCGCTGCTGATGTTGTTGGACGCCAATGGCATCGAGTGCTCGACGGGTTCGGCCTGCACGGCGGGCGTGCCGCAGGCCTCGCACGTGCTGCTGGCGATGGGCGCCGACCCGGCAGCTGCGCGCGGCTCGATTCGGCTGTCGTTCGGACGCACCAGCGTGCCCGAAGACGTCGACGCGGTGCTTGACGTCCTTCCCGGCGCGGTGGCCCGCGCGCGGCAGGCGGCGCTGGCCAGCGCGGGGACGAAATGAGAGTGCTCGCCGCGATGAGCGGCGGAGTCGACTCGGCGGTCGCCGCAGCGCGGATGGTCGACGCCGGTCACGACGTCGTCGGTGTGCATCTTGCGCTGTCGTCGGCGCCCGGCACACTGCGCAGCGGCTCGCGCGGCTGTTGCTCCAAGGAGGACGCCGGCGATGCCCGGCGGGCCGCGGACCTGCTCGGAATCCCATTCTATGTATGGGATTTCGCGGAGCGCTTCCAACACGACGTCATCGATGACTTCATCTCGTCCTACGAACGCGGCGAGACGCCCAACCCGTGTGTGCGGTGCAACGAGAAGATCAAGTTCTCGGCGCTTTCGGCCCGCGCGCTGGCGCTGGGCTTCGATGCGGTGGCCACCGGTCATTACGCGAGGTTGACCGACGGTCGGCTGCGACGATCCGTCGACGCCGAGAAAGACCAGTCCTATGTCCTGGCGGTGCTGAGCGCCGAGCAGCTGGCGCACGCGCTCTTTCCGGTGGGTGACACAACCAAGCCGCGGGTGCGCGCCGAGGCCGCCGAGCGAGGACTGGCGGTCGCCGACAAGCCAGACAGCCACGACATCTGCTTCATCCCCTCGGGTGACACGCAAGCGTTCCTCGGCCAGAAGATCGGGGTGCGCCGCGGCGCGGTCGTCGACCGCGCGGGGACCCTGCTGGCGGAGCACGACGGCGTGTACGGCTTCACGATCGGCCAGCGCAAGGGCCTCGGCATCGCCGGGCCCGGCCCAGACGGGCGGCCGCGGTACGTCACCGCGATCGACGCCCGGACCGCGACGGTAACCGTTGGGGATGCGGTGGATCTCGACGTGTGGCAGGTGTCGGGCGGGCGGCCGGTGTTCACGTCGGGTGTCGCGCCGTCGGGACCCGTTGAGTGCGCAGTCCAGGTGCGCGCGCACGGTGCAGCGGTCGGCGCGGTCGCCGAGCTGGTCGGCGACCGGCTCGAGGCCCGGTTGCGCGACCCGCTGCGGGGCGTCGCGCCGGGGCAGACGATGGTGCTCTACCGGCCGGACCGCGACGGCGACGAAGTGATCGGCAGCGCGACCATCATTTAACGCCGACCTTCGCCGCGATGCGCGTGGCGACGAGGTCGGCGATCACATGGCTGTGGTAGCCGCAATAGGTGACCTCAATGAGCACTGTGGACTGCAGCCGGTAGGTGCGGCCGCAGTCACCGAAACTCTCGGCGCGCACGGTTTGGGAGTCCGCGGTCCAGTCGTAGACATAGGCGTACCCGGAATCCGTGGAGCCGCAGGTCTTTACCAGGTCCGCGACGTTGTCGAAGGCGCGCAGCGCGGTGTCGGTGTCGAGGTAGGCGGCGGCGGCCTCGGACAACAGCGCCTGCTTGGGGGGTGTTTGAAAGCTGGTCTCGTGGAACTGTTTGACGTCGGGTCCAAACACTGTGCTCTCGCGGAAGACGAACTGGCACTCCGGGGGCGCCGAGTCGGCCAACAGGTCGTCGTCGACCGCTTGCGCCGAGTCCATGCCGGGCACGCCATTCAAGTCGGGTCCGGCGCCGGTGAGGTCGCGCAACTCCGACGTGGTGAGCAGCAGCTCGTCGACATCCATGCCGTCGAGGTACGGGCCTTGCGCCGGCGGCATCAGCGGGACACCCCCGACCAGGCGCGCGCAGCCACCGGCAAGCGCGACCGCAGCCAGGCAGGTGAGGCGCATGCTGCTGCGTCGAGCCATGATGGGCCCAGAGTAATCCGGATCCGTCGAATACTGTTGGGCAAGTGAGCGCCTTCGCTGCCGCGACCGGGTTGGGGTCGTGGCCGGGTACGTCGCCGCGGCCGGCCGCCGAGGTGGTCGTGGGCGAGTTGGCCGCGTTGCCGCATCTGGTCGAGCTGCCGACGCGGGGTGTGGGGGCCGACATGATCGGTCGTGCCGCTGCATTGTTGGTCGACATCGCGATCGACACCACGGTGCGGGGATACCGGGTGGCGGCGCGGCCGGGTGCGGTGAGCCGGCGGGCGCGCAGCTTTGCCGACGAGGATGTCGATGCGCTCGAAGAGGCGTGGGAGCGGGCGGCGCTGCAGCGCGAGCGGGTGGTCAAGGTGCAGGCGCCGGGCCCGGTGACGCTGGCGGCGCAGCTGGAACTGCCCAACGGACACCGGGCGATCACTGACCTGGGGGCGCTGCGTGACTTGACCACGTCGCTGGCGGAAGGGGTTGCGGCACATCGGGCGGAGGTGTCGCGGCGGCTGGACAGCCCGGTGGTGGTGCAGTTTGACGAGCCGTTGCTGCCCGCCGCGTTGGCCGGCCGGCTGACCGGCGTGACCGCACTGACGCCGGTGCATCCCGTGGACGAGACGGTTGCCGTGGACCTGTTGAACGAGTGCGTGGCGACGGTGGGCACAGAGGTGGCGATGCATTGCTGTGCACCCGACGTGCCGTGGGCGGTGTTGCTGCGCAGCAAGTTCGGGGCGGTGAGTGTGGATCCCGCGGTGCTGAACCCGGGTGATTTCGATAATCTCGGCGAGTTCATCGACAGCGGGCGAACGGTGATGCTGGGCGTGGTGCCGTCCGTCGCGCCGGACCGTCCGCTGTCGTCGGACGAACTGGCGCAGCGCGCTGCCGCGTTGACGGATCGGTTCGGGTTTGGACGCGAGATGCTCGCGCAACGCGTGGGTGTCACACCGGCGTGCGGCCTGGCCCGCGCGACACCCGAATGGGCGCGGTCGGCCATCGAATTGGCGCAGAAGACCGCGGAGACGCTGGCCGACGACGCCGAAGCGCTGTGACGATAACCTGCGGTGATGGAGTCGATCGAGCCCGATGTGCGCCGGCGCTGGCAGGAGCTTGCCGTGGAAGTGCGCGAGCACCAGTTCCGGTATTACGTCAAAGACGCTCCGATCATCTCGGATGCCGAGTTCGACAAGCTTTTCAAAGAGCTGGCCGAGCTGGAGGACCAGAACCCCGAGTTGCGGGTGCCCGACTCTCCGACGCAGCTGGTCGGCGGCGCCGGCTTCGCCACCGACTTCGCCGAGGCCGATCATCTGGAACGGATGCTCAGCCTCGACAACGTGTTCACGCCCGACGAACTGCGCGGATGGGCGCAGCGGGTCGCCACCGAGATCGGCCGCGAACCCGCCTACCTATGCGAGCTGAAGATCGACGGGGTCGCGCTGTCGCTGGTATACCGCCAGGGCAGGCTGGCCCGAGCCGCCACCCGCGGTGACGGCCGCGTCGGCGAGGACGTCACCCTGAACGCGCGCACGATCGACGACATCCCCGAAACGCTCACGGGCAGCGACGAATACCCGATCCCGGGGGTGCTCGAAGTTCGCGGCGAGGTGTTCTTCCGGGTGTCTGACTTCGAGAATCTCAACGCCAGCCTGGTTGAGGAGGGCAAGGCACCGTTCGCCAACCCGCGCAACAGCGCGGCCGGATCACTGCGGCAGAAGAACCCCGCCGTGACCGCCAAGCGCAAGCTGCGGATGATCTGCCATGGCGTCGGCCACACCGAGGGGTTCAGGCCCGAGACGCTTCACGACGCCTATTCCGCATTGAACGCCTGGGGCCTTCCGGTGTCCGAACACACCACGAGGGTCACGGGCCTCGCGGCGGTCGAGGAGCGCATCGGCTACTGGGGCGAGCACCGACACGACGTCGAACACGAAATCGACGGAGTCGTCGTCAAGATCGATGACGTCGGGCTGCAGCGACGGCTGGGCTCCACGTCGCGGGCGCCGCGCTGGGCGATCGCCTACAAATACCCCCCGGAAGAGGCGCAGACCGGGCTGCTCGACATTCGGGTCAATGTCGGCCGCACCGGTCGGGTCACCCCGTTCGCATACATGACGCCGGTCAAGGTGGCGGGTTCGACGGTGAGCCTGGCCACGTTGCACAACGCCTCGGAGGTCAA
>JAFAWC010000423.1 GCA_019242135.1 Mycobacteriaceae bacterium
TGATCTCGGTGAACTCAGCGACGGTGAGTTAGAACGCCACGTTGTTCACCAAGATGTCCAGCCCGCCGAGCGCCTCGACAGTGCATTCGACCGCCCGGCGGCAGTTCTCGGGCTGCGCGAGATCGCCAGCGAGCGGCACGCACCGGCGGCCGGCTTGCTCCACCAAATCAGCGGTGTGCGTGGCGTCGTCGTGTTCTTCGAGGTATGCGATCGCAACGTTGGCGCCCTCTTTGGCAAATGCGATCGCCACCGCCCGGCCGATGCCCGAATCACCGCCTGTCACCAGCGCGCGCTTGCCGTCCAACAGTCCACGACCGATGTAGTCGCGCATCTCGTCGTGCGGCTGCTCGGACATGTCGCTGGTGTGCCCGGGGTATGGAATCGTGCCCGACTTCTCGTGCTGGTCCGCAGCCACTGTCGCTCCGCTCAGAGACTGGTCAACGGTCGAGGTCCGGATCCCACTCGGTTTCGTTGGCGGTGGTCCGCTGCTCCTGCCAGTCCGCCGGGTCGGCGTCCGGGGGAGCAGATTCCGCTCCAATCTCATTCACCTCGGTGGGCTCGAAATTCTCCGACAACGGCGAGTTGTGACCGACCTCGAGGCGCTGCTCGACTGCATCAGCGACCGGGACTTCCCCGTCGATCGGCTCATCAGATGTCGGCTCGGAAACCACACTGTGGAACCTACCCGGCGGGCCGTGTCCCGAAACGGTGTCACGGTCTGCTCGACTCGGGGTCGTCGCCCGCCGCGGCGTCGAGGCGTTTTCGCGCGCAGGTCGGGGGGTACCTCGCACGTTATGACTTCACTGTGGCTGGCCGATCGCGCTCACGCACCCTGGGCGGCCGGCACTCTCGACCCTGATGAGTCGGCGGACGTCGTCGTCGTCGGGGCGGGGATCACCGGGTTAATCACCGCCAACCTACTCGCCCGGGCGGGCAAAAGCGTTCTCGTGCTCGAGGCGCGCACGGTCGGCGCCGGGGCGACCGGCAACACCACCGCGAAAATCAGCCTGCTGCAAGGCACGCAACTGAGCAAGATCATCGGGCGACACGGCACGGACATGGCGAAGGCCTACGTTGACGGCAACCGCGAGGGCCAGGAGTGGGTGGTGCAGCATTGCGAGGCACACGGCGTCGCGGTGCAGCGAGAGGACGCCTACAGCTATGCGCAGTCGGGTAGCGGCGTGCCGTCGGCACGCGCGGAGTTGAAGGCCTGCGAATCCGTCGGCCTGAATGCGAAGTGGGATGACGACGCCGACGTGCCCTTTCCGTACCACGGGGGAGTACGGCTGCCCGACCAGGCGCAGTTCGATCCGATGCCGTTCCTCGACTCGCTGGTATCCGAGCTGCTCGGTCGCGGCGGCCGGCTCGTCGAGCGCGCCCGGGTGCGACGGGTGTCCAGTAGACGCGGAGGACTCACACTGCACGTCAACGGTCCGGAGGACTCGGAGACCGAGGTGCAGGCCAGTCAGCTCGTGCTCGCCACCGGCGTGCCGGTCCTCGACCGAGGCGGCTTCTTCGCTCGGGTCAAGCCGAACCGCTCGTACTGTCTCGCGTTCAAGGTGCCCGGCGCGATCACCCGCCCGATGATGATCTCGACCGACTCACCCACCCGGTCGGTGCGCTACGCGCCCACCGCCGACGGTGAGCGGCTCATCGTCGGCGGCGCGGGCCATCCCGTCGGTCGCGCGAAGAGCCCCTCGAAGGCGCTGCAGGAGCTTTCCTCATGGGCGCGCATGCATTACCCGGGAGCCGTGCAAACGCATTTCTGGTCGGCGCAGGACTACGAGTCCATCGATCAACTGCCCTACGTCGGACCGATCCTGCCCAGCAGTGAAAAGATCTTGGTGGCAACAGGATTCAACAAGTGGGGGATGACCAACGGGGCCGCCGCTGCGCTGGCGCTATCCAGCCGCATCCTCGGCGGGCGGATGGACTGGGCGCGCGCCTTCTCCAGTTGGAGCGCGCACGAGCTGGCGGGCATCCCGGCCGCGCTGCAGGCGAACCTCGAAGTCGGGTTCAACTTGGCCAAGGGGTGGATCACGCCGGCCAGCCGGATCGCACATCCGCAGCCCAACGACGGCGAGGGTGGCGTGGTCAGTGGCCCC
Source organism: Mycobacteriaceae bacterium (assembly GCA_019242135.1). GTDB lineage: Bacteria > Actinomycetota > Actinomycetes > Mycobacteriales > Mycobacteriaceae > Mycobacterium. The sequence continues at coordinate 2,106 of JAFAWC010000423.1, forward strand.
CCGTGGCGTCTGCAGGCTCGCTCGCTCGTCGATGGCGTCGAACACCGGGTGTCGCCGGTGTGCCCGCATCTCGGCGGGATCGTCAACTGGAACGACGCCGACAAGGCGTGGGAGTGCCCACTGCACGGGTCGCGGTTCACACCGGACGGCACGCTCCTGGAAGGACCCGCGACACGAGATCTGACCCGGTCGTGACGCGGTCCTGAGGAAGCGTCCTCGGCACGCAAGCGGCTGCGGACCGAACGAGTTCTGCCATCCGGACCGCTGATCTTGTCGCACGGCTCTACGGGCGACACCGAGCTGGCGAAGTATGCGAGCAACGCCTTTCTCGCCGTGAAGTTGTCGTACGTGAACTCGCTGGCCGAGTTGTGTGCGGGGGTGGTCGCCGACATCAAGGACGTCACGGCCTGCATGGGCGCCGACAAGCGGATGGGGCGGCGCTTCCTCATGCCCGAACCCGGGTGGGGCGGGTCATGCCTGCCCAAGGACACCGCCGCACTGCTCTACACCGGGCACTCGCACGGGATAGCGCTGCGCGAGGTGGAGTCGGCGCGCAGCACCAACGAGGCGCAGACCGACCGGATCGTCGCGACGCTGTGCGGGTGGCTTCAGCGGCCGTTGGCAGATGTGCAGATCGCGGTGTTCGGCTTGACTTTCAAAGCCGGTACCAGCGACGTGCGGGATTCGCCGTCGATCGGGATCTGCACACGGCTGCAGCGGGCCGGTGCGCAGGTGACCGCATTCGACCCGCGGCTGGAATCTCTCGACCGAGAAGCGATCGCCGTGCCGACCGCAAGCGACCCATATGTCGCCGCCAAGGACGCCGACGCGATCCTGGTGCTCACCGAGTGGCCGGAGTTCCTCGAGCTCGACTGGGCATCGATCGGCCGTCATGCCACCGGCGCGATCATCGTCGACACGCGAAACCTGTTGACTAGGAGGGCCGTTGACGGTTCGGGGCTCGGGTATCTCGGCAACGGCAGGGCAGGCGGGTACTGAACCAGCGGGTGAGCTAGCGTCCCTTGTCGACCCGACGGATCAGACGTGCGGTCGCCTGCTCTATCAGTCCCTGCCGCGTTGTCGACGAGCGGTGTCGCCGGGCCCGGCGGATCGCAGGCGCGATGGTCAGACCGTCCTCATATGCCCGCACGACCCGAGGGTCGACGTATGAGCTGCGGGCCACTGCGGGAGTGTTTCCGAGTTCTGCCGCCACGACCTTCATCACCGAGGATTCGGTGCGCCGGCGGGCCGTCTTGCTCGTCGGCTCCGGTGAATGCGCGAATGCCTCCGCCGCCAGCACCGTTCCGTGCCACGTGCGAAGGTCCTTGATGCTGAACTCGTCACCAACGAGCTCGCGGAACCGGAGGTTGACGTCGTCGGCGCGCACTTCGATCCAGTCGCCGTCGGAGCCGCGGTACACAAGCAGACGCGGCGATCGTGTCTCCGCGCGCACCAGCGCACGCACCGCGCGGACCACAAGAGGATCCTCGAGTTCGATCGTGCGGCGCACCCCGCTCTTGGCCGGGTAATCGAACTCCACGCTGTCACGGTGCACCCGGACGTGCTCTTTTTGGAGTGTGGCCAACCCGAAGCTGCCGTTCTCCTGCGCGTACTCCTCGCCGCCGGCCCTGAAGTAGCCGCTGTCGAGCAGCTGGTGCGCCACGGCCAGCACCCGGTCGCGGTGCAGCCCGCGGGCGCGCAGATCGGTGACGACATGAGTCCGCCAGTCGGGGAGCCGGTTGGCCAGACTCAGCGTCCGGTCATATTTCTCTTCAGCACGCTCCTGCTGCCAGCGCTGGTGATACAAGTACTGTTTGCGGCCTGCCGCGTCGGTTCCGACAGCCTGGATGTGGCCGTTGGGATAGGGGCAGATCCACACGTTTTTCCATGCGGGCGGGATGACGAGTTCGTCGATGCGGCTCAATGTTTCGGGATCGTCGAGGGGGCTGCCGTTCGCTTCGACGTAGGAGAAGCCTCGGCCCCGGCGAACGCGTCGAACCCCGGGGCCGCCCACCGTGCTCCGGCGCAACCTCACGAGCTGGGGTTTTCCACTGTCGTTGCGGTCTCAAACATGGGCCTTGGTTCGCCGTTCGGGTAGGCGGCTCATCGGTGTTGTTGCTCCTCGCGCAAGCGGCTCATCGGGGGTTGTTGCTCTTCGCGTAAGCGGTTCATCGGGGTTGTTGCTCTTCGCGCAAGCGGCTCATCGGGGGTTTAACCAGCTGTTCGGCACGGGTATCCCGTGCGCCGATGGACGAGGGTGAAGCAGTGGCAGACAGTCTTTCGACGAATGCCTCGGCGGTGAATTTGAGGAGTCAGATTCAGGGACACCACGGCATAACCGCCCAACATCAACAGAGCCAGCACGCTTCCGATAGCGCGTCCGTTGGCGACTGGTTGGGTGTTGCAAGCCCGGAAGCAGCGATTTTCCGCGGTTTCATTCCGGGTGGGAAGGACAACCATGACGGACAACGGAGCAAGAGTATTCTCGTGCCAATGCCAGGAGGGCAGATGTTCGAGGCTGACGATCACTTTCCAGCAGACCCCCACGGCCAACCGGTCGAGTTCCGGGTGCCGGCACGGCTGGAGAGCCTCGCCGTGGTTCGCACCCTCGTGG
>JAFAWC010000509.1 GCA_019242135.1 Mycobacteriaceae bacterium
GTTGTGCAGCCGCAGCTCGGGCAGGCGCGGCGCCCGCCCCGCCGCCAGCTCGGCCACCGGGTCCTCGTCGGACAGCTCGGGCAGCAGCGACGGAAAATATCGCACGTTCTCCTCGAATAGATCGAAGATCGATGTGATCCAGCGCTCCCCGAACCACACCCGTGGCCGCACCCCCTGCGCCTTGAGCTCGTCGGAGCGGGTGTCGGTGGCCTGCGCGAACAGCTCGATGCGCGTCTCGGCCCACAGCTGGTGGCCGAGGAAGTAGGGCGAGTTCGCGCCGAGCGCTACCTGCGGTCCGGCCAGCACCTGCGCCGCATTCCAGTTGTCGGCAAATTTCGCCGGTGACACCTGCAGGTGCAGCTGCATGCTCGTGCACGCGGATTCCGGTGCGATGGAGCCGGTTTCCAGGCTGAGCCGCTCGGGCCCGGAGATGTCGATGAGGATGTCCTCGCCGCGCGCGACGAAGATCGAGTCGTTGAGCGCGCGGTAGCGCACGGATTCGCTCATCCAGTCGCCGGTGAGATGCTCTGGCATCAGCGTCGGCAGAATGCCGATCATCACGATGTGCGCGCCGTGTTGATTGGCCTTGGCCTCCGCCGCGTTCAAGCTGGCACGCACGTCGGATTCCAGTTCTAGTCCCGAATCGCCGGGCAGGGGTCGCGGCGGAACGTTGAACTCGATGTTGTAGGCGCCAAGTTCGGTCTGAAATGCCGGATCGGCGATCGCCGCCAGCACCCTGCGGTTGGCCATCGCCGGCTGGTACTGGCCGTCCACGAGGTTGCACTCGATCTCCATGCCGGTCAGCGGCCGTTCGAAGTCGAAGCTGGACTGCGCGAGCATCGTCTCGAACACGTCCAGCGAAAGCTGCACCTTGCGCCGGTAATCCCGGCGTTGCTGGCCGCTGAACGCCGTGCCCCTGAGTTCCTCGCCCACATCGCCGATGGTTCAGGCTCGCGCACCCGACTGCAACCACATCGGCGGATTCACGCGCGGCTGGCGACGACGACCTGCGGGCCGCACGACCGACCCGAAAGCTTCACGTCGATGCGCGGGTCGGCGTGTACGGCCAACGCCCGCAGCGCCGACGGGCTGTAGGCGCGCAGCGAGCTGACGAATCCGTCGTGCACGAACGGCACGAAGGTGAACGGCAGCATCGTCGCCAGCCGCACGATATGCAGCAGCGCGGGGGGACGCGCGAGGTCGATGATCAACAACTTGTCGGCCACCCGGGTGCCCTCGGCGATCACCCGGGCAGCCTGCGCCGGCAGCAGATGGTGAAAGCCCAGCGCCATCACTGCGAGGTCGAAATACCGGTCGGCAGCATCGATTTCGGTGGCATCGGCGACCTGCACCGCGGCGCGCGGATGGTTGCCGAGTTCTCCTTCGGCGATCCGGAGCACCCACGCCGCATCAATGTCGGTGACGGTGACCCGCGCAGTGGGGTGCTGCTCGAGCAGCTTGCGCGACAGCGCGCCGTGGCCCGCGCCGAGTTCGAGAATTTTGGGATCGGGGACGTCGGCGATCTCGTCGAGTGCGATCAACGCAAACCGTTCGTGGTTCTTGAACACGTCGCCGGTCCACTCCAGCGAACGCACCACACTGCGCCGGAGCCGCTCATCGACGTCGTCGCGGTCCAGGTATTCCCGGCAGCCCGTCTGCAGTCGGCGATCCAGCCACGATGCGTCGGGCCCGCCCCGCGGCATCGTGTCGATCTCGGGGACCCGAACGTCAACACTTCCCATCGTTGACATCATTGACCATTGCACGTGTCCGCTTCGACCCGACAGGAGCATCCGAGTTGGCCGACTTCGTCGCCTCGATCGACCAGGGCACCACCAGCACCCGTTGCATGATCTTTGATCGGTCCGGTTCGGAGGTCGGACGTCACCAGCTGGAACATGACCAGATCCTGCCGAAGGCGGGCTGGGTGGAGCACAATCCCGTCGAGATCTGGGAACGCACGACGTCGGTGTTGGCGTCAACGCTGAACAACACCGATCTCAGCGACACTGACCTGGCCGCGCTCGGCATCACCAACCAGCGCGAGACCACGGTGGTGTGGAACCGCAAAACCGGGCGGCCCTACCACAACGCGATCGTCTGGCAGGACACCCGCACCGACAAGATCGCCGCCGCGTTGGACAGGGACGGCCGCGGCGACGTGATCCGCCGCAAGGCCGGGCTGCCGCCTGCGACGTACTTCTCCGGCGGCAAGCTGCAGTGGATCCTCGACAACGTCGACGGCGTCCGCGGCGACGCGGAGAACGGCGACGCGATCTTCGGGACCACCGACAGCTGGGTGGTGTGGAACCTGACCGGTGGCAGGCACGGTGGCGTGCACGTCACCGACGTCACCAACGCCAGCCGAACGATGCTGATGAACCTTGACACCCTCGATTGGGATGACGAGCTGCTGTCGTTTTTTTCGATTCCGCGCGCAATGCTGCCGCAGATCAAGCCGTCCTCGTCGCCGGACCCGTACGGGTCGACCGAGAACGATATTGCGATCACCGGCATTCTTGGCGACCAGCAGGCGGCGATGGTGGGCCAGGTCTGCCTCCAGCAGGGCGAAG
>JAFAWC010000010.1 GCA_019242135.1 Mycobacteriaceae bacterium
CACGAAGAACGCCTCGGACATGGTGCGGTGAAAGTGCGCACCGGGGCCGCCCGCGTTGGGTGCGATGTCCACGCGGTAGAGGCCGTAGTCGCCGTCGGTCTGGTACTGGTTGGCCAGGTAGTGGTACTTGACGAGGCCGCCGGCAACGTAGTCCGGTGGCTGGTCGGCACGGCGCAGCCACGCGCTGAGCTCCGGTTCGTCGTTGTGGTAGCGGGGCGGGGGGTAGGGCGGCACGATAAGCGACATCGGTTGCCAGCCTGCCACATTCAGGATGGGTTGCGGTGCGACAGCGGCGGGATGGTCCGGTTAATCGACCGCTCCGCCGCAGCGAGCCCGGGGTTCCCACTGCATCGGCGGCGCGGGCCGCGGCGGTGGGTTGGGGCCTTGCGGGCGGCGGTTCGGTGGCGCCATATGGCGCGTGGGCTGCGCGCCGTAGTCGGCCGGCGCGGGCTGCGGCGGGTACGCGGGACGCGCGCGCAAAGGCGGGTACGGCGGCGCGGATCGCGGCGGGTACTGAGCCTGAGGCGGCGCGGTGTTAGGCGATGAGGCCTGAGGCGATGCGGTTTGAAGCGACGCGGTGTGAGGCGATGCGGCGGCCTGAGGCGATTGGGCCTGAGGCGATTGGCGCCGCAGCTGCAACCACGACATGAGGCCGAACGCCAAACCGGCGATCGAGATGACCGAAACGATCGCCAGCCAGGTGATAAACATCTGCCGATGTTAACATCGCGACGCCGTGCCTGACCTGCCGATTTTGACTTCGCCGGAGCTCTCGCCGACCCTGGGCCGCCTGGTCGACAGCCTCGAGATGATCGATGCTCACCTCGACCGTCCGCAAGCCTGGCAGGCCCACGAGGTGGGCGGCATGTACGTGCGGATCGAGGCCAACGACAGTCTCGTGTCGACGGGGCCGGACCGGCGCGAGTACGGCGTGGCTGTGCATGTATTCCCTCGGCTGATACAAGGTGAGCTGCACGATCACCGGTGGCCGTTCGCGGTTTATCCGTTCGGTCACGGCCTGCCCGACGCCACGCCGCTGTACGAGATGCCGTGGGAATACGGGCAGCAATCCGGCGTGATGATCGTGGGCGCGCGGCGTCCCTACGCACTCGAGGAGACCGCGGTGCGGCACGCGGTCCGTGGTCTCCGGCCGCACATGTCACTGATATTCGCTGACATCACCGCCCCGCCGACCCGGCCGAACCGGCTTTCCATGGCGCCGTTGACCGCCGCGGCCACCGAAGATGTTCTCGCCCAGGCGCGCGACGCGTTCCGCCAGCGTGCACGGTGACGATCGCAGGTTGCGTTCGCTGTGAGCGATCTTGCACTCGGCATGGGCGAGTGCTAAGAATGAGGTTGGCACTCCCGACCGGTGAGTGCTAGGTCGGGACGGTGAGACCGAGGCATCGGTCGTCCGTCGCGGGCACTGCACCCGGCCCCGAAGAAGCAGTGGGACGATCCGATACACGGTCGCCCCAGTTCACCCCCCGAACCGGAGGAATCACCTCGCAATGGCCAAGACAATTGCGTACGACGAAGAGGCCCGGCGTGGCCTCGAGCGGGGCCTGAACAGCCTCGCCGACGCGGTAAAGGTGACGTTGGGACCCAAGGGCCGCAACGTCGTCCTCGAGAAGAAGTGGGGCGCTCCCACGATCACCAACGACGGCGTGTCCATCGCCAAGGAGATCGAGCTGGAGGACCCGTACGAAAAGATCGGCGCCGAGCTGGTCAAGGAAGTCGCCAAGAAGACCGACGACGTCGCCGGCGACGGCACCACCACCGCCACCGTGCTGGCGCAGGCGCTGGTGCGTGAGGGGCTCCGTAACGTTGCGGCCGGCGCGAACCCGATGGCGCTCAAGCGCGGCATCGTGCACGAGGTGGAGAAGACCACCGAGACCCTGCTCAAGTCGGCCAAAGAGGTCGAGACCAAAGAGCAGATCGCGGCCACTGCCGGGATCTCCGCCGGTGACAGCTCGATCGGCGAGTTGATCGCCGAGGCGATGGACAAGGTCGGCAACGAGGGCGTCATCACGGTCGAGGAGTCCAACACGTTCGGCTTGCAGCTCGAGCTCACCGAGGGCATGCGCTTCGACAAGGGCTACATCTCGGGCTATTTCGTCACCGACCCCGAGCGTCAGGAAGCGGTGCTCGAGGAGCCCTACATCCTGCTGGTCAGCTCGAAGGTCTCCACGGTCAAGGACCTCTTGCCACTGCTGGAGAAGGTCATCCAGGCCGGCAAGCCGTTGCTGATCATCGCCGAGGACGTCGAGGGCGAGGCGCTTTCCACCCTGGTCGTCAACAAGATCCGCGGCACGTTCAAGTCGGTCGCCGTCAAGGCGCCCGGGTTCGGCGACCGCCGCAAGGCGATGCTGCAGGACATGGCGATCCTCACCGGTGGCCAAGTGATCAGCGAAGAGGTCGGCCTGACGCTGGAAAACGCCGACGTCTCGCTGCTCGGCCGGGCCCGCAAGGTCGTCGTCACCAAGGACGAGACCACGATCGTCGAGGGCGCCGGTGACCCCGACGCCATCGCCGGGCGGGTCGCCCAGATCCGTCAGGAGATCGAGAACAGCGACAGCGACTACGACCGCGAGAAGCTGCAGGAGCGGCTGGCCAAGCTGGCCGGCGGCGTTGCGGTGATCAAGGCCGGTGCCGCCACCGAGGTCGAGCTCAAGGAGCGCAAGCACCGCATCGAGGACGCGGTGCGCAACGCCAAGGCGGCCGTGGAGGAGGGCATCGTCGCCGGTGGCGGCGTGGCGCTGCTGCAGGTCGCCCCGACGCTCGGCGAGCTTAGCCTCAAGGGCGACGAGGCCACCGGCGCCAACATCGTCAAGCTGGCGTTGGAGGCTCCGCTGAAGCAGATCGCGTTCAACTCCGGCCTGGAGCCGGGCGTGGTCGCGGAGAAGGTGCGCAACGCCCCCGCCGGAACCGGCCTCAACGCCGAGACCGGCGAGTACGAGGACCTGCTCAAGGCCGGCGTCGCCGACCCGGTGAAGGTGACCCGCTCTGCCCTGCAGAACGCGGCGTCGATCGCGGGCCTGTTCCTCACAACCGAGGCGGTCGTCGCCGACAAGCCGGAGAAGGCGGCCGCAGGCGCGGCCGACCCGACCGGCGGCATGGGCGGCATGGACTTCTAAAAGTCGCCAACGCCAGGGCCCGGCGCGCTTCGGCGCGCCGGGCCCTCGTCGACGCGGGTCTGGCTTCTACGCTGGGCCGCATGAAATGGTTGGGCCTGCTCGCGGCGGTCTGCAACAACAGCCTGCCGATCGTGACATGAGACGAGGACGACGACAGCGCCAACAACTAGATCCCGACGGTGTTCTGCGGAGCGCACATGCCCGCCGCCTTCTACACCCGGCCGGTCAGCCACTACAACGTGCTGTCCACGATCGAGGAAATGTACGGTCTGCCCAAAACCGGGCTGGCCGCCAACGAGCCTGCGATAACCGATCTTTGGGCTTAGGCGGGCGCCGGTTGACGGCCACGCACGAGACGGCCCGGCCGGGCGTCGGTGTGCCGGCCGTTCTCGATGATGATCTCGCCGGACACGATCGTCGCGACGTATCCGTCCGCGGTCTGGTCCAGGCGCCGGCCGCCGGCGGGCAGGTCGTAGGTGATCGCCGGGCGGTGCAGCCTCAGCCCCGCGTGATCGATCACATTGAGGTCGCCCTTGTAGCCCACCGCGATTCGGCCACGATCGGCCAGACGGGCCACCCGGGCCGGCACTGACGTCAGCTCTTTGACCACCTCGGCGACGCTCATCTGCCCCGATGCCCGGTCGCGCGCCCAGTGGGCCAGCAGAAACGTGGGAAAGCTAGCGTCACAAATCATCCCGTAGTGTGCGCCGCCGTCGCCGAGCCCGAGCACGATGTCGTCTCGGCGCAGCAGCCGGCCGACGGTATCCAGAGAGTTGTTCTCGTAATTGCCCATCGCCACCAGCAGCATCGCATGGCCGTCCTCGTCGAGCAGCCGGTCGTAGGCTTCCTCCATCGGGGTGACACCGCGTGCAGCCGCCCTCGCGGCGATGCTGGTCGACGCGGCCGGCTCATAGTCGGGCGTGTCGCCGAGCGGGAAGATCCAGTCCCAGGCCTGCGCCAGATACAGCAGCGGGTGCCCGTCGCGGCGCGGTGTGTCAGCCAAGATTCGTTGGCGCACCTCGGGTTTGCGCATTTCGGCGACCCGCTCGGCCAGCGGCAGATGCGCGATCGCCTGATAACTGGGGTACAGCACGAATGGGTTGCCCGTCAGCTCCAGGCCGATGACCAGGCCGATCGGCCGCGGGAACATCTGCGCGGTGATCTCGCCCCCGGCGGCGTTGAACTTCTCGATCATCGTGATCGCGTCCGTCCAGAGCGGGTCGCCGCTGTTGCCGGTGGCCAGACTGAACGTCACCGGCAGCCCCGCGTCCTGCGCGGCTTCGAAGACCTGCTGCAGCACCGGCTCGTAGCCGCCGGCGGGAATGTCGGGGACGAACTGGATCAGCCCACCGCCGCCGTCGGCGACGCCCTGCGTGATCGCGGCGATCTCGTCCTGCGCGGCGCCGTACGTCGGGATCAGCTCCCCGCTGCCGGTCTTGTGGAACGCGAACCGCGACGACGCGAAACCGATCGCGCCGATCTCGATGGCCTCGGTGGCCAGCGCCCGCATCCGTGCGAGGTCCTCCGGCGTCGCCGGTTCCCGATCGGCACCGCGTTGTCCCATCACATAGACCCGCAGCGGAGAATGCGGCAGGTATGCGGCTACATCGATATCGCGCTTGCGCGCGTCCAGCGCGTCCATGAATTCCGGGAAGGTCTCCCAGTCCCACGGCAGCCCCTCGACCATCACGACGCCGGGGATGTCCTCGACGCCGGCCATCACATCGACCAGGACGTCGTGGTCCTCGGGACGGCAGGGCGCGAATCCGACACCGCAGTTGCCCATCACCGCCGTTGTGACGCCGTGACGTGACGACGGCGTCAGCCGGTCCGACCAAATCGCCTGCCCGTCGTAGTGGGTGTGCAGGTCAACGAAACCGGGCGTCACCAGCAGCCCGGTCGCGTCGATCACCCGCGCGGCGTCGCCGTTGACCGTGCCGACCGCCGCGATCACCCCGTCCGACACGGCAACGTCGCCGATGTAGGGTTCGCCGCCGAGACCGTCGACGATCGTGCCGCCCTTGATTAGCAGATCGAAGCTCATTGATCGAGGGTACGGCGGTGGCGGGCGCTCATGCCAGTGCGGCCGGACCGCCGCACGCATCGCCGGTTGTGGTCCTCGGGAGGCCAATCTGTGCCGTTCGGTAGACGCCGGGAAGCGGCTGCGACATCATCGCTGTGTGACAGAGCCTCCCTTCAGCGGATCCGAATATCCCCAGCAGCAACCGCAGAATCCCTATTCGGCACCCGGCGGGCAGTATCCGCCGCCGTATCAGGGCCAACCCGCCCCCTATCCGCCACCCGGCGGCCCTCCCGCCGGCTATCCCGGTGCCCAGCCGGGCGCGCTGTGGGGAGTGGACCCCTACGGGCGCCCGCTGTCGGACAAGAGCAAGCTCACGGCGGGTCTGTTGCAGATCTTCCTCGGCGGGTTCGGCGTCGGCCGGTTCTATCTGGGCTACACCAACATCGGCGTGCTGCAGCTCGTCGTGACGTTCGTGACCTGCGGGATCGGCTCGATCTGGGGGTTGATCGACGGCATCATGATCCTGATCGGCAACGTGCCCGACCCCGAGGGACGACCGCTTCGCGACTAGCCCGGCTCAGGCCGGGCCGAATTCGACCGGCAACGCGACCGGGGAGCGGAACGCCACCCCGGTGATGCGCGGGGCCGGCGCCGTCGGGTCCAGCCGCAGGTCCGGCAGCCGGTCGAGCAGCGCATTGATCGCCACCGCGGTCTCCATCCGGGCGAGGTGCATGCCCAGACACACGTGCGGGCCGGCGCCGAACGTCAGGTGAGCGATGTTGGTCCGGGTCGGATCGAACCGGTCGGGATCGGGGTAGCGTGCCGGATCCCGGTTGGCCGCCGCGACGCTCACGCTGACATTGGTGCCGGCCGGGATCGCGATACCGCCCAGCTCGCAGTCGCGGGCGGCCACCCGCACGACGGTGCTGATCGGGGGCTCCCAGCGCAGCGCCTCCTCGATGGCGCCGCGCAGCGTGGCGCGGTCAGCCCGCAGGGTGTGCAGCAGTGACGGCTCGGTGAGCATCGCGACCAGCAGGTTGCCCGACGCCCGGTAGGTCGTTTCCACTCCCGCGGGCAGGATCAGCAGCAGGAAGGCGAAAATCTCGTCGTCGGAGAGCCGGATGCCGTCGATCTCGGACGCGGCCAGCGTACTGATCAGGTCGTCCCGCGGGTCGGCGCGCCGCTCGGCGAGGATCTCGCCGAAGTACTCCTTGAGCGCTGCGGACGCCGCGATGCCGACATCCCAGTCGTAGACCACGCTGAGCAGCTCGATCGACAGCCGCTGGAACCGCAGGTAGTCCTCGCGGGGCAGTCCCATCAGCCGCGCGATCACCTGCACGGGGAACGCGAAGGTGAATTCCCGGACGAGGTCGGCCCGCCCGCGCGGTGCGAAGCGGTCGATCAGCTCATGCACGACGACCTCGACGAGCTCGCCTCGCCACCGCTCGAGGAGCTTCGCGCGAAACGACGGCGACACCAGGGCCCGGCTCGCCCGGTGTTCGCTGCCTTCCTGTTCGAGCAGCGTGCGGCCCATCACCGGGCCCATGATCTGCTGGTAGATCGATGACGAGAACACGTCCGGGTCGGTGAGCACGGTGTGGCACTCGTCGTAGGACAGCACCGTCACTCCCGCCACGTCGAGCTTTTGGCCGGAGGTCTCGGTGAAGGGGTTGCCGGGCATCACGCGGAGTTGCTCACGGGCATCACGCAGCCGCTCGTGGACATTCTCGACCGCCATCAGCAGCCCGTCCTGCAGCTCCGCGGGGTCGAATGCGCCGGCCGGAGCCCGGTGGGTCATGACGTGCCTGCCGGGACCGTTTCCGTATCACGACCCGAGCGCAACACCGTGCCCGGTGTGGCACCGCTCGCGACGCCGTCGCGGCAGACCTCGACACCCCCGACCCAGACCACGCTGACCCCGCGCGCGTCGGCGACCAGCCTCGGCGCACCGGCCGGAAGGTCGTAGCGAGTGCGTTCGGGGCCGTGGCCGACCGTGGCCGGGTCGAACAACACCAGGTCGGCGTGCCAGCCGTCGGCGATGCGGCCCCGGTGGCGCAACCCGTAGAGCCGGGCGGGCACCTCGGTGATCAGCCGCACCGCGTCTTCCACGGTCACCACCTGGTGCTCGCGGACGCCGTGGCCGAGCAGCGACGTTGTGTAGATCGCGCCGCACATCATGTCGAGGTGAGCGCCGGCATCCGAGCCGCCGATCACCGCGTCACGGCGGCGCCACACGTCAGCGCGCAACCGCCAGTCGGCCGCGTCGTCGCCGAACGGCGCGGGGCTGAGCCCGGTGCGCAGCTCGTCGGCGATCACCACGTCGAGCAGGGCGTCGAACGGCTCGCGTCCACGCGCCGCGGCGACCTCGCCGACGCTGCGGCCGCCCGCGTCGGCGTTCTGCGGTGCGAACGTCTCGACGATGATCAGCCGCGCCCAATTGGCCAAGCCGCGCAGAATGCCCGCCTCCTCGGACTGGGCGCCCTCGTTGAGTCGGCGGCGCACGTCCGGCTCGGCGAGCGCGCGGATCCGCTCGGCCACCGGCAGGTGCATCGTCTCCCGCCAGCCCGGCAGGCCGTCGAGCACGAAACCGGTGAGAAACGACAGCCGGATCTTCGTGGCGTGGGGCATGGTCAGCGCAACCACCCGCCCGCCGCGCTCGGCGGCGAGGTCCGAGGCGCGCAGCTGCCGCTCGTGTCCCTGCGGGTTCGCCGCCGACACGGCGAGCACATTCCAGTTAAGCGGGCGGTCGGCAGCGCGGGACATGTCGGTGAGCAGCGCCACGTCGTCATCGGTGAAACCGGATAGGCAGCCGGGGATGATCGCCTCCAGCGTGGTGCCCGCATGCCGGCGCACGCCGGCGGCCAGTGCCAGCAGCTCCGCGCGTGAGGCGCTGCGGGACGGGACCGGCTGGCCGCCGCCGTCGTTGTGGGTGTGCGACTGTGACGTCGACAATCCCAGCGCCCCGTCGGCCAGTGCAGCGTCGAGCACCGCGACCATCCGCTCGATCTGTTCGTCGGTGGCTTCACCGCCGATGGCGTCGTCACCCATGGCCGCCAGCCGAAGTGCGCTGTGCCCCACCAGGAATCCGGCGTTGATCGCGACCCGGCCGTCGAGCCGGCCGAGCCAGTCGCCGAACGAAGACCATTGCCAGTCGAGGCCGGCGCGCAGCGCGTCGAGCGGCATCCCCTCGACGCGCGCCAGCATCCTGGTCAGGTAATCGTGGTGATCCGGCGACGCGGGTGCCAGCGTGAAGCCGCAGTTGCCGCCGAACACCGTGGTGACACCGTGCTGCACCGACGGACTGGCGGTGGGGTCCCAGAACAGCTGCGCGTCGTAGTGGGTGTGCAGGTCGACGAATCCGGGGGCGAGTGTTTGCCCTTGCGCATCAACTGTTTTCGTGGCGAGCTCGTCGACGTCGCCGATCGCGACGATCCGGCCATCCGTGACGCCGACGTGCCCGTGACACGCGGGCGCACCGGTGCCGTCGACGATCTCGGCGTCGCGGATAAGCAGGTCGAGCACGGCGGGCCTCCTACGGGTGGGTCAGCCACTCGCCGTTGGGCAGTGGGTGACGGAACAACTCGGCGGCGTTGCGGTGCGTGATGCGGGCGGCATCCTCGTCCGAAAGGCGCGCGACGTTACGCGCGACAACCTGTTGGGTGTCCGGCCACGTCGAGTCGGCATGCGGGTAATCGCTTTCGACAAGGATGCGACCCGCCCCGATCGCATCGAGGGCGCCGAACGCTGAGGGGTCGTCGATCGAGCAGAACCAGAAGTTGCGCCGCAGCACCTCACTCGGCAGCAGATCGCTTTTCCACGAACCACCTTCGCGTCCCGACGCGGAGTGCGCGAGGACGTAGTCGGCGCGGTCGGCGAGCATCGCCGCCCAGCCGAGCCCACCCTCGTCCAGGGTGATTTTCAGGCGCGGGAAGCGCACCGGCACACCGGACCAGAGCCAATCGGCGCAGGCGACGAGGGCATTCACCGGGAACAGCGTGGTGATGGTCTCGAACGGGGTGTCCGGCGCGGGGATGGGCGCCCACTGTGCAGAGCCGGTATGCAAGCACACCACGGTCTCGGTTTCCTCGCACGCTGCCAGGAACGGATCCCAGGCGCCGGTGTGCAGGCTGGCGAGCCCGCATTGGGCGGGCAGCTCGGGAAAGCTCACCGCCTTGAAGCCGCGTGCTGCGTTGCGCCGCAGCTCTTCTGCGGCGAGGTGCGGATCGGCGAGCCACGGCAGCTGCAGTGGAATGATCCGGTCGGGATGGCTGCCCGCCCACACCTCGAGATGCCAGTCGTTCCACGCCCGCAGCACCGCCAGCCCCAGCGCCGGGTCGTCGCTCTTCCAGAACACCGTTCCCGAGAACCCCGCGATCAGTGACGGGAAGTTCACCGACGCCCAGATGCCCGCGAGGTTCATGTCGGCGATGCGTGCCTCGATATCCCAGCAGCCGCGGCGCATTTCGTCAAACCGGGCGGGCTCCATGCTCCATTCCTCGGGTGGCCGGCCAACCACCGCGTTGAGCCCGATATTGGGATACTCGCGGTCCTCGTAGCGCCACACCTGGCGTCCGTCGTCGGTCTCCACCACCTTCGGCGCCCGGTCGGCCAGCGCGATGGGAAGGCGGCCCTCGAACATGTTGGGCGGCTCGATGACGTGGTCGTCGACGGAGATCAACACGTGCTGGCGGGCGCGGGGGGTTGGGTCCGGCAGCAGCGCCATACCTGACGACTATCGTCGGTTTTGGGTGCGTGTCAATGCTATTTATGGCTATTTATGCAAAAAAAGTCGTTCCATGCGTCACGGGAATCACTGACAGTGCGGATGTTCGAAATGCCCACCTTGCCGCGACAAATGGAGATCAGCGACGCTACTGCGGCGCCGGGTGTCGGACGTAGGCGCGCGGCTGGGTGAACGCCCGGATGCCGTCGCTGCCCATCTCCCGGCCCAGTCCGGACTGACCGACACCGCCGAACGGGAGCCGCGGGTCTTGGGCGGCCATGCCGTGGCAATTGACGCTGACCGTGCCGGCCACCAGCTGGCTGGCGACCTGATCGGCCAGCACGTCATCGGCCGTCCACACCGACGCGGTGAGGCCGAAGTCGGTGGCGTTGGCCGCGGCGACGGCGTCGTCGATCGTGTCATAGCCGAAGATCGGCAACACCGGCCCGAACTGCTCCTCGGCGGCCAGCGCCGTATCGGCGGCGAGGTCGGTGACCACGGTGGGCAGCACGAAATACCCGCCGGTGTGCGCGTCGTTCTCACGAATCCGTCCGGCGGTGCGCACGACTGCGCCGTGCGCGTCGGCGTCGGCGACCATGCGCTGCACCCGATCACGTCCGGCGGCGGTATGCAGCGGGCCCAGGGTGACCTCGTCAGCAAGTCCGTCACCGACGATTTCGCGCTCACAGCGCGCGAGGAGGGCTTCGGCCAGCTCGCCGACCCGGTTGGCCGGTGCATAGAGCCGCTTGATCGCCATGCATACCTGGCCGCCGGTGGTGTACGTCGCCGCCACGAGCTGGTCGACCAGCTGGTCACCAACATGCAGGTCGGGCGCGATGATCGCGGCGTCGTTGCCGCCGAGCTCGAGCAACACCGGCGTGAGCCGGGACGCGGCGGCAGCCATCACCGCCCGGCCGGTGGCGATGCCGCCGG
>JAFAWC010000485.1 GCA_019242135.1 Mycobacteriaceae bacterium
CTTCTGCGAAATCCTCGTTGACGACGTGGTCGTCGCCCAGGCCGAACATTTCGTGGCGCCAAGGGCTCTGCCGGTAAAGGACGATCCTGACTACGGCGCACTGACGTGTGAGGCACCCGTGAGTGGCACCCCGAACGCCGGCGCGACCGACACGGGCGCACCACCGTCCAACGGTCAAGCCGCTGCGGCCGCGCCGCCGGCCGGCTGAGCACCACCGACCCGGGTCATGGACGCCAGTTCACCGCATCCGCCCAGTCCCACGCACGCCGGTACGCCCCAGTGAACCATGGCTCCTTCGCATCGGCGTACACCGGCGACGCCTCGGCCGAGCGCTTTGCGGCGAGATAGTCGGCCTGCGCGGCAGGGTTGTGCGCCAGCCATGCGACGAACAGCAATGCGAACTGCTGGTTCGGCCAACCATCGACGCGCACATGCACGTGTGTCGGACGACCCGGGTCGGCAGATGCGTGAATCCTCTTCTGCCACAAGCCCGGATCGTCGCTGTGATCGAATTCTGCCACAGTGCTGCGGGCGTCGCGTTTGGGTACATCGGCGGTGATGTCATCGATGCGCGGGTAGCCGGCGCGGGTCAGCGCATCGGTGATCTGATCGGCGACGATCAGCGACGCCACGGTGACTTGAATGTCGATGACGTCCTTGGCGTCTAGATCGGGCACCACGGTCGAGCCGATGTGATCCACGCGCACGGCGTTATGCCCGCACGCGGTAGTCAATCGCTCGACGACGCGCCGGCCCTGCGCCGGCCACGTCGGGTCGGCAGGCACCACAGTCCCCGGCACGGCGACGACGCGGTGGTCCCGCAGGTTGTTCGCGAACGGCTCGATGCGCTGGTGCCAGAGCTGCCGTGCGCGCTCCACGAGTTGACCCTCCGACCCGGAATTCTCCAGCCACACGTCGGCGACGGCGCGCCGCTGCTGCTCGGTGGCCTGCGCGGCGATCCTGGCGCGCGCGTCCGACTCGCTCATGCCTCGCTTGATCAGCCGCTCGACGCGGACGTCGGGCGGCGCGTGCACGATGACGACGAGCGGGAAAAGGGCCGCCATGCCGCTTTCCACCAGCAGTGGAATGTCTTCGATGACGACCTCGTCGTCGGACACCGCGGCGATGATCTCGGCGCGGCGACGCGCGACGAGCGGGTGCACAATAGCATTCAGCGTGGTGCGCTTGTCGTCATCGCCGAATGCCTTGGCGGCCAAGGCCGGTCGGTCTAGCGCCCCGTCAGCTCGCAGGATGTCCTCGCCGAACGCGTCGACCAGCTTCGCAAGCCCCTCGGTACCGGGCTCGACGACTTCACGGGCGATAACGTCGCCATCGACGACTACTCCCCCGCAGTCTGCGAAAGTCGCTGAAACCGTTGACTTCCCGGCGCCGATGCCACCGCTCAGGCCGATCCGAAGCATCAGCGTGCGCCGAGATTCAACGACCCAGAATCAGGCGTTGCCCGCCAGCTTTTCCCGCAGGGCCGCGAGCTGCTCATCGCTGGCAAGCGAGCCCCCGGACTTCGGCTCATCCGACCGCGATGTCCCGTTGTCTGATGGCTGTTTCTCGGCAGCGGCCGCCTCGGCGGCGGCGAACTTCTCCATCTGCGCGGTGTGCATCTTGTGCCGCCGCTCGGCCTCCGCGTACCGAGCCTCCCACTCGGCCCGTTGGGCGTCGTAGCCCTCGAGCCACTCGTTGGTCTCGGAATCGAAGCCCTCGGGGAAAATGTAGTTCCCCTGCTCGTCGTAGCTGTCGGCCATGCCGTACTTCGACGGGTCGAATTCCTCTGTGTAGTCCTCGTTGGCCTGCTTCAGCGACAGCGAGATCCGACGCCTCTCCAGGTCGATGTCGATCACCTTGACCATCGCGTCGTCGCCGACCTGCACCACCTGGTCGGGCACCTCGACATGGCGCTCGGCGAGTTCAGAGATGTGCACCAGGCCCTCGATGCCTTCTTCGACGCGAACGAAAGCACCGAACGGCACCAGCTTGGTGACCTTGCCGGGCACGATCTGGCCGATCGCGTGCGTGCGCGCGAAGTGCCGCCACGGGTCTTCTTGAGTGGCCTTGAGCGACAACGACACCCGCTCCCGGTCCATGTCGACGTCGAGCACCTCCACGGTGACTTCGTCGCCGACCTGCACGACCTCCGACGGGTGATCAATGTGCTTCCAGGACAATTCGGACACGTGAACCAGGCCGTCGACACCGCCGAGGTCGACGAACGCACCGAAGTTGACGATCGAGCTGACCACGCCTTTGCGGATCGCGCCCTTCTGCAGCTGGTTGAGGAACTCGCTGCGCACCTCCGATTGCGTCTGCTCGAGCCAGGCGCGCCGCGACAGCACCACGTTGTTGCGGTTCTTGTCGAGCTCGATGATCTTCGCCTCGAGCTCCTTGCCGATATAGGGCTGCAGGTCGCGTACGCGGCGCATCTCGACAAGGGAGGCAGGCAGGAAGCCACGTAGCCCGATGTCGAGGATGAGTCCACCCTTGACGACTTCGATCACGGTGCCCTTGACGGCCTCGTCCTTGTCTTTGAGCGCTTCGATCGTGCCCCAGGCGCGTTCATACTGCGCGCGCTTCTTGGACAGGATCAGCCGACCCTCTTTGTCCTCTTTCGTCAGAACGAGCGCCTCGACCTCGTCACCGACGGACACCACCTCGTTGGGGTCGACGTCGTGCTTGATGGACAGCTCGCGAGAAGGGATCACACCTTCGGTCTTGTAGCCGATGTCGAGCAGGACTTCGTCACGGTCAACCTTGACGATCGTCCCTTCGACGATGTCGCCATCGTTGAAGTATTTGAT
>JAFAWC010000538.1 GCA_019242135.1 Mycobacteriaceae bacterium
AATCTGATGTGGCTCGTATCGATCATCTGCGGCCGCCGCGCCGCCGGCCGGTAGCGACGGCAGTAGCTGCCGGCTTCACAACACGGATCGCCGGACCGGGTGTCGGCGTACCAGTCGCAGGTCCATTCCCAGACGTTGCCTGCCATGTCGAAGAGGCCGTAGCCGTTGGGCGGGAAGCTGCCGACGGGACAGGTCCGCCCGTATCCGCGCTCCGGGCGCCACGGGAAATCGCCTTGCCAATAGCTGCCCCTGGTGCCGCAGCCGCGGTCGGCGCACTCTGGTGGATGGAAGGTGAGTGCCATGTACGACAGCAATCTGGACAACATCTGGCCCGTCGAGGTCAGGTTCGTGGAGGACGAGACCCATACCCACGCGACGGCGCGCGCAGCGCTGCGCGGCGGTGAGACGATATCGGCCACCGGAGACGCCTACCGCAACCCCAAGGACCCCCGCCAGCCGATGATCGGCGAAGAGATCGCCGCCGCACGGGCGCTGATCTCGCTTGGCACCGAGCTGCTGCACGCAGCATCGAAGCGCATCGAGCAGGTGACGCAGCAGCCGGTGCACCTTCATGGCTGATCGGCGGGGGTGACCGCGCCTAGGGCCGAGGCCGGCTTGGGACGAGCTGGGTGACGTGCCGCGGGGACAATTCCTCCAGACACGTGACGCCCAGCAGCTTCAACGTCCGGGTGAGCTGCCCGGAGAGTATTTCGATCGCGCGGTCGACACCGGCCCGAGCGCCGGCCATCAGGCCGTACAGATATGCACGTCCGACGAGTGTGAACCGCGCGCCCAGTGCCACCGCGGCGACGACGTCTGCGCCGGACATGATGCCGGTGTCCAGGATGATCTCGACGTCGGAACCGAATTCGGTCGCGACACGGGGAAGCAGGTGAAACGGCACCGGTGCGCGGTCCAGCTGGCGGCCGCCGTGGTTGGACAACACGATCCCGTCGGCACCCAGCTCCACCACACGTCGGGCGTCCTCGACGGTCTGGATGCCTTTGACCACGAAGCTTCCCGGCCACTGCGCCTTGATCCACGCGAGATCGTCGAACGTGATCGTCGGGTCGAACATGGCGTCCAGCAGTTCTGCGACGGTTCCGGGCCAACGGTCCAGCGTTGCGAACGTCAGGGGCTCGGTGGTGAGCAGGTCGATCCACCACCGCGGCCGCCACAACGCGTCGACAACGGTCCGAGCGGTCAGGGCCGGCGGAATCGTCATGCCGTTGCGGCTGTCTCGCAGTCGCGCGCCGGCCACCGGCACATCCACCGTGACCAACAGCGTGTCGAAGCCGGCGCGCGCCGCCCGCTCGACCAGCGCCATCGAAGCCTCCCGGTCGCGCCACATGTAGAGCTGAAACCAATTGCGCCCGTGTGGGTTTGCTGATTTGACAGCTTCGATCGACGTCGTGCCCAGCGTCGACAGCGCAAACGGAATGCCGGCGCGGGCGGCGGCACACGCGCCTGCGATCTCCCCTTCGGTCTGCATCATTCGGGTGAACCCGGTGGGTGCGATGCCGAACGGCAAGGCGACAGGCGCGCCGAGCACGTCCCACCCGGTGCGTAGCGCTGAGACGTCGCGCAGGATTTCGGGATGGAACTCGATATCGCGGAACGCCTGCCGGGCGCGTGCCAACGAGATCTCGGCTTCGGCCGCGCCGTCGGTGTAGTCGAACGCGGCCCGGGGAGTGCGCCGTCGCGCGATCGCGCGCAAGTCTTCGATCGTCAGCGCGTTGTCGAGCCGCCGACGGGTGGCGCGCAGAGTCGGTTTTTTGAACCGAATGAGCGGCGCGAGGTCGCTGTACGTGGGAAGTTGGCGCCGCATTTTGTCGGGACTACTCGCCGATGGCGGCCAGCGCCCGCTTGACGTGGGTGCGTCTCTCGTCGATGAGCCGGCCGAACTCTTGAAGCAGCGAGGGTTTGCGCTGCAGCAGTTGTTCCATGTAGTCACGTTCGACTTCTACGGCCGTGACCTCTCCGAGTGCCTGTGCGTTGGCCACGACGGGTTGCCTCGTCAGGGCCGTCTGACCGAGGAAGGATCCGACGTTCAGCGTTGTGACGGGCACGAACGAACCGTCCCCGGCCGGCGCGGCCACCCGGACACGACCCGACATGATGAAGGTCATCCGCGCCGGCACATCGCCGATGTGCTCGATGATCTCGTCGGCGCCATATCTGACCAGCGTTGCGTGCGGGGCCAGCTGCTGCTGATCGGTGGGGCTGAGCCGCAGCATCGGCGCGACCACGGCGCGCACCGCTTGGTCAACGGATTCCGGGGTGCAGAAGTCGTCCTCGGCCTCGTCGAGGTGAAGCCCCTCACGCCGAGAGGCATACCAGACCCACCGCAAGAACGTGGATTTGGCGACGCCGTCGTCGGCCGGGGAGTGCAGCGGGACCGTGGTGCGGTATTGCAAACCGCCCAGCGGGACCGACTTCGGCGCGTGGTCAGGCTTGAGGTGCGGAAGTTCACCGGCGATCCGGGAGAGCATGGCGCACACGCGATCGGGCGGATCGTCGACCGAGAAGATCGTCGTGATTTTGATCTTGTATGCCCCCGGCGGCCGGCTGAGATTTGTGAAGGACGCGACTGCCAGTACCGAGTTCGGCGTGATCTGCAATCCACTGCCGGTGTCGATGTGCACTGCACGCCAGTTGACTTCGATGACCCGGCCACGCGCAGCCGACGTCTCGATCCAGTCGCCGAGCCGGAAGGGCTGCTCGAACAGCATGAGCAGCCCGGAGATGATTTGCCCGACCGAATTCTGCAGCGCCAAGCCCACCACGATCGATGTCACGCCGAGCGCGGTGACCAGGCCCCGGATATTCGCGCCCCAGATATAGGAGAAGATCAGCGCGAGCCCGATCACGATCAGAACGAATCGCCCGACATCGACGAAAATGGCGGGGATGCGCTTGCGCCATGTTCCCTCCGGCGCCGCCTGAAACAGCGTCGCGTTGACCCCCGACAGCAGCAATACCATCACCACGAAGCCGAACAGCGTGGCGACCACCTTGACCGGCGTCTCGTGTGCCGGGATCTCCGTCGCTTTCACCAGGAGCAGAAGCAGGGCGCCAACCGGCAGCAGGTAGTTGCGAAGCAAGCTGACGGGCCTGGCGATGACACTGCCCTTGCGCGTCAGCGCCTGCTGCCACTCCGTGAGAACGATGAGTGTGACCGGCAATCCGAGTGCCACGCCGACCGCCCAGTAGAACCAGGACGAGTTCAACAGATCGCTCATTCGGCACGCTCCGTGACCCGCCAGATCGGCTGCCCAACCCCGTCCATCGTGATCGTGCCCGCCGGCGTGAAGACCTTTGCGTCCCCGACGGTCTCATACACCTGCTGGGTGACATAGATTCCCGGCTGCCGCGAACCGCTTTGGACTTGGTTGGCGAGATTCACCGCGGCGCCCCACATGTCGTAGACGATCGAGGACCGCCCCACCAGTCCACTGCTCACCCGCCCGGTGTCGATGCCGGCCCGCAGGCTCAGACGGTGGCCGGTTTCGGTATTGAACCGCTCGATGATGCGCTGGGTCTCCAGCGCGAAGTCCACCGTGCGGCGCACGTTGTCCAACCTCGGCACATTCAGGCCGCAGCTGGCCAGGTAGCCGTTGTGCACAGTGCGGACCGGCTCGACGCCGAGATTCTCCGCGGCGGCGTCCATTTGGCGTGCCAGCTCGTTGATGATCGCCAGCGACTCCTGTGAGCTGAGCTCGGCCTGCAACCGATCCAGGCCCACGATGTCAGCGAAGATCACCGTGACGTCCTGGTGATCCTGAGCGATGATCTCCTCGCCCTGCCGGTACCGCTCAACGACGTGCTCCGGCATCAGCAGGGACAGCAGCCGGTCGTTCTCCCGGCGCTGCTCGCCCAGCAGGTCCTCCTTGATGGCGAGGTTGCGACTCATCTCATTGAACGCCTGCGTCAGATCGCCGATCTCGTCCCGGGTGTCGACCGGTATCACAACGTCGTAGTCACCCGCGCTGATCCGCTGCGCACCGGACTCCAGCCTGCGGATCGGCCGCACGAACACCTGGGCGGCGAACACTGCCGCCAGGCAGACGGCGAAAACGATCCCGACAGTCGACAACACCGTCGTGCGGGTGAATTCCGACTCCCGTGCGAACGCCTCCGAGGTGTCGAGCTTGGCGACGATCGACCAGTGCAGCTGGCCGTTGGCGATCAGCACAGGAGCGTATGCCTGCAACGTTTCGTGACCCAGGTAGTCGGTGGTGATCATGGTCCCGGACTGGCCGCGCTGGGCCAGCGCGGTGGCATCGCTCGTGATGGGCTGCACCAGCGTGGTTCCGCCCAGCCGGATCGCGTCAGCGGCGACGTCCGGGGGTGTGCCGGCCGCCACGACGTCTTGCTTGTACTGGTCGGGGTTCTGCAGAAACATCCGCGAGTCCGAACGCATCAGATTGTCCGGACCGGCCAGGACTGTCTCACCGGTGGTTTCCATTCCGGACGCCGCCCACTGCTTCTCGAAGGTCATCAGCTTGTTGATCTTGGTGATCGGGAACTGCAACGCCATCACGCCGTCCATGTGACCGTTGCCGCCCACCGGCGACACCATCCATGCGGTGGGCTGGTCCTCAGCGGGTTGGTAGGTCTCGAAGTCGGTGATGCCGACGTAGTCGTCGGAGTTGCTGGCCAACGATTTCTCGTAGATGTCGCGCAGTTTGGAGCCGCTGTACGGCCCAGTCAGGACGTTGGTGCCGAGGTCGACGTCCTTGTAGGCGGTGTAAACGACGTTGCCCCGGGTGTCCAACAGGAGCAAGTCCTCGAATCCGAACCGGGTGACGATCTGGCGGAAGAAATCCTGGTAACGAGCGTTGGCCGCGGACCATGCGCTGCCGTCGTGAGCGTCGTCGATCATCACCGCGACGTCGTCGTTTCCTCGCCGGACGGTGTAGTTGGCCTGCAGATACTTCTGGGCGTTGGACGTGGGCAACACCGCGGCGAGATCGGGTACGACGTTGCCGTACTGCGCGATCTGCTTGAGGAAGGTGTTGTTGTAGTAGTCCACGATCGACTGCTGCTGCGCGGGATCGATCTGGTCGTTGGCAAGCTGGTCGAAGCCGGCGATGAACGCGTCCAGCGCCGGGGCGACGACGGCCCCGTGGGAATAGATGACGAGCGAATTCTGCAGGTCGGTGAATTCGCGGTTGAGGGCGCGCGACTGTGATTCCCGTACCTCGGTGAGCCGGTTGAACACCTGCATGCGCATCGTGTTGCGACCGGCGTGGAAGGCGATGAAGCCCACCACCGCGGCCGCCACGATCGCGCACAACACCATCATCACGACGAGTTTGGACTGGATCGAGATCCGGGTCAGCAGCCTGCGCCGCAGCCGAGTGAACCTGGCCGGTTCGGCTGCCGGCTCCCCGGTGGCGGGCTCCTCGGGCGCCTGGTCGGCGGTCGGCTCGTCGGTGGGGGACTGCTGGATGGTGGCCTGCTCCTCGGCCGGCGAATCCGCCACCGCAGCTTCGTCGTCAGACGATCGCAGCATCGGTTCCTTCTCTCCGAGGGTCACGCTGCAGACTAACTTGAAACCAGTCGTGGAAAGGGAGAACAAGCCGTGAATGGCGCCCGCGCACTCATCACCACTCTCGTCGACGGCGGCATCGACGTGTGCTTCGCGAACCCCGGCACCTCGGAGATGCATTTCGTCGCCGCGCTGGACGACGTGCCCTCGATGCGCGGGGTGCTGACACTGTTCGAGGGCGTCGCGACCGGCGCTGCCGACGGGTATGCCCGCATCGCCGGGCGGCCCGCTGCGGTGCTGCTGCATCTGGGCCCCGGTTTGGGCAACGGGCTGGCCAACCTGCACAACGCACGACGAGCCAGGGTGCCCGTGGTCGTGGTCGTCGGCGACCACGCGACCTACCACAAACGCTACGACGCGCCGTTGGAGTCGGACATCGACGCGCTGGCGCACACCGTCTCCGGGTGGGTCCGGCGCAGCGCAGCGGCCGGCGACGTCGGCGCCGACACGGCGGAAGCGATCACAGCCGCCACCGCGTCGCCGGGACGAGTGGCCACCGTGATCCTGCCTGCCGACGTGTCATGGACCGACGGGGCCGAACCCGGGCAACCGCAACCGGCGTCGGCGCCGGAAGCGCCGGCGCCCGCCGAAGCGGTGGATCTGGCCGCGACGATCCTGCGCAGCGGCGAGCCGGCGATGCTGCTGCTCGGCCACGACGCCACCGGACAGGCGGGGCTCATCGCGGCCTCCCGGATCGCCGAGGCGACCGGCGCCCGGCTGCTGTGCGAAACGTTTCCGACACGGCTGGCACGGGGCGCGGGCCTGCCCGCGGTCGAACGGCTCGGATACTTCGCGGAGGCAGCCGAGGCGCAGCTGGACGGGGTCAAGCACCTGATTCTGGCCGGTGCCCGCGCGCCGGTGTCGTTCTTCGCCTACCCGGGCAAGCCAAGCGATCTGGTGCCTGCGGGCTGCCAGGTACACCTGCTCGCCGACCGCCAGGGTGCCGAGACTGCCCTGACCGCGCTCGCCGACACAGTGGCGCCCGAGACCGACGCCCCACTCACCGATCTGTCACGCCCCGCGCTGCCGACCGGAACGCTGAGCGCCACAGCCATTGCCGACGCGGTGGGAGCGCTGCTACCAGAAGGGGCGATCGTCGTCGACGAATCGAACACCTCGGGCCTGCCGCTGGCGCAGGCCACCGCCGGGTCGCCGGCGCACGACTGGCTGACACTGACCGGCGGGGCTATCGGATACGGCATACCGGCGGCGGTGGGTGCCGCCGTCGCGGCTCCCGAGCGCCCGGTGCTGTGCCTGGAATCCGACGGGTCGGCGATGTACACGATCTCGGGTCTGTGGACGCAGGCGCGAGAAGAATTGAACGTCACCACCGTGGTGTACAGCAACGGCGCCTACGACATCTTGCGCGTCGAGCTGCAGCGTGTCGGAGCCGATAG
Organism: Mycobacteriaceae bacterium; assembly: GCA_019242135.1. Lineage (GTDB taxonomy): Bacteria > Actinomycetota > Actinomycetes > Mycobacteriales > Mycobacteriaceae > Mycobacterium. The sequence continues at coordinate 6,952 of JAFAWC010000538.1, forward strand.
CGCAGCCGGCCCGAAAGCAGCGCAACTCCTCGACTTAACTCGTCCGACAATCGAATTCGTCAACCTTGCCGAAGGGATGGGGGTACCGGCACGCCGCGTCACCACCGCTGAGGGGTTCGCCGACGCGCTGCGCGCCGCGTTCGCCGAGCCAGGGCCACATCTGATCGACGCGAAAGTGCCCTCGATCTTCGGCTGATCACAACCACCGGTAGGCCTTGGTGAGATTGAGCGCGCCTCCCATCGAACTCAACTGCCCGATGATGTCTTCCAGGCGCGCCCTCGGTATGTCCATACGCCACTCCGGCACGGTGCCGGAAAGGCGCAGCGAACCGGCACCGAAAGTGACTCCCGTCAGCTGAAGTCCGTGCGGCAGATTGGGCAGACGGACGGGGTAGGCCGGAGCCCGGGCCGGCAGCGGCAACCTGCGCCCCATCACGGCCACCCCGCGCGGCTTCAGCCACACTGTCGATCCGTCGAGCCGGGCATCGATCTCCAGGTTGCCGAACGCGGGTTGGCGAGCCCAGTACAGCCTCGCGACTCCGTCGTCACCGATCTCCCCGGTGAATCTGGGCATGGCCCATTTCACGAGCTCTCTCAAAAGCGAAGCGGGCAACTGCAGCGACAGTTCAACCGGAGCTGCCACCAGGACCGGCGGCGTCCCCGGCCGAAGATGGACGTTGTGCAAGGTGGCGACGGCACAATCGAATTCGACGTCGTCCCAGCACAGTTCCGTGGCGGCGATACGGACATCACCGAGCTGCCCCACCGATAATCCGAGCATGTCGAGGCTGGAGTCGAACTCCGTGACGGTGAGGGTGAGCTCTCCGTCGTCGAGCTGGACGGACAGCGTTCGTCCGACGATCAGACGGCGCAGCGTCATGAAGAGCGTTCGGTAGCCGACTTCCGTCGCTGCGGAAACCGGCGGAAGGTTCGAGGCTGTCGACCAGAGCGACGCCAGCATCTCGACGGGACGAAGAAGGTCCCACCGGCTTGGTAGCCCCGAAGGTGTCATGACTACAGCGTTTCCTTCCGGCCTGTCGGCAGGGCAGCCCTATGCAAGAACAGCGACTACCGGCGAATCTGCCACACCGGATCGGCGCAGTCGAGACCCTCGGCCGACAGCTGACGTTTGACAACTTTGAACGTCGCCGTGCGCGGTAGCTCGGCGCTCACCCGGACGTAAGCCGGCCACTGCTTGGGGCCGAGGTCAGGCTGCTGGGCAAGAAAGGCGTGGAACTTGTCCGTGTCGAATTCGGCGCCGGGCGCCAGTACCAGCGCCGCCATCACCTGGTCACCAACGGCGGGGTCGGGCACTGCGTACACCGCAGCCTCCCGCACGTCCGGATGGCGCAGCAAGATCCGCTCGATGGGGGCGGTGCCCAGGTTCTCCCCGTCCACCCGCAGCCAGTCCCCGAGCCGGCCGGCGAAGTACGCATAGCCGGCGGTGTCGCGGTAAGCCAGGTCGCCGCTGTGATACATCCCGCCGGCCATGCGGTTGGCGGTGGCTTCGGGATCGTTGTAGTAGCCCTCGAACCGGCCCGGACCGCCGAGGTTCACCAGTTCGCCGACCACGCCGGGCGGGCAGGGAGCACCGGTGTCGACGTCGAGGATCTCTACCCCCTCGGGCAGCGGGCCCAGCGCGCCGTCGGGGGTGTCGGGGGTGCGGCTGATCGCCACCCCGCCTTCGGTCGAACCGAACCCGTCGATGACGACACAGCCGAACCTGCGAGCAAAGCGCTCGATGTCGCCGGGCGCACCTTCGTTGCCGTAAACCGCCCGCAGCGGATTGTCGGCGTCGTCTGGTCGCTCGGGTGTGGCGAGCACATACGACAACGGCTTACCGACGTAGTTGGCGTACGTCGCACCGTAATGCCGAACGTCGGGAAGGAAACCCGACGCCGAGAACTTACGCCGTAACACCAGTGAGCCGCGGCACGCCAGAGCCACCGCCCACCCCACCAGCACGGCGTTCGAGTGGAACAACGGCATCGACGCATAGCAGACGTCTTGCGGGCCAAGGCCGAAACGGTCCGTCATCGTCACGCCGGCAACTCCCACCTTGCCGTGGCTGCACTGCACCGCCTTGGGCTCACCGCTGGTGCCCGAGGTGAAGATCAACATGAACAGGTCACCCGGCCCCGCGCACCGGAAGTCAGGCTCGCCGACCGGGTGGGCGGCGACTTCGTCAGCCCAGTCGGTCAAGTCGACGTTCAAGTGCTCGATATCGACAAGTGCTGCAGCCGAATTGGAGTCGGCCAGCACCAGCTGGCAATCCGAGTGCTCAATATCCCGCGCCAGGGCGGCACCGCGGCGCACCGGGTTGAGGCCTACCGGAACGATGCCCGACAACCCGGCCGCCACCAGCACCGCGGAAAAGAACGGGGTGTTCTCCAGCAGCACCCCCACATGCGGCGGCCGGCCCTGGTCAAGACGCGACCGCAGCGCCGCTGCCACCGAGGCGGCGTACCGAATGTGGTCATGCCAGCTGATGAACGAATTCTCGAAGTGGACGCCCCGGTCCGTGACGTCGACGAGCGGCTTGAGCAAGTCGGTGACGGTGGGCAGAACCTCGGTCACGGTTGGCTAGGCCGGAGTTTCCGCCAGTTCGCGGCCGATCTTACGCAGCTGCCCGGTGGCGCCGCCCAGCGCGAATTCAATCTGTTTGGCGACCAGAAAGTAGCGGTGCACCGGATGGTCGATGTCGATGCCTACTCCGCCGTGCACGTGCACGATGGTGTGCGCCACCCGATGCCCCGCGTCGGCTGCCCAGAACGCCGCGGTAGCCACTTCGGTGTCGGCCGGTGGGGGGTACCTCCCGCTTGCGGGGGAGTCTTCGGCAAGTCGCCAAGCCGCCTGAGTAAGGGTCAGCCGCAGTCCCTTGACGTCGATGTAGCCGTCGGCGAGCCGCTGTGCCACTGCCTGAAAGCTTCCGATCGGGCGGTCGAATTGCTCTCGGGTGCGGGCGTATTCCGCAGTCAGCTGCAGCCCCCGGTCCAGGACACCAAGACCAAAAGCGCTGCGCCCCAGGGTCGAAACCGTCGACAACCAGCTCACCGCGTCGTCGCCGGCGATCGGCGGGTCGCTTACCTCGACACCTTCGAGCTGCAGATGCCCGACGCTGCCTAGACCGGTGGTCTGCAAAGCCGTCACCGAGACGCCGGGAGCATGCGCGGCGACCAGGAAAACCTCTGTGCCGAAGTCTGTTTCCGCCGGCACCAGGAACCCGTCGGCCACCGGGCCGAAGCCAACCTGGGTACGCGCGCCGTTCAGACGGTATCCGGCACCGCCACGCGACGCCTGCACCGGACCATCACCCATCTCGCCGTCGAGC
>JAFAWC010000540.1 GCA_019242135.1 Mycobacteriaceae bacterium
GCTTCATGATCTTCGACCACGGTGGCAACGAAGTGGGCCGCCACCAGTTGGAGCACGAGCAGATACTGCCGCGCTCGGGTTGGGTGGAGCACGACCCGGTGGAAATCGCCGAACGCACCCGTATGGTGATCCAGACCGCTCTCGCCGAGGCGAACCTGCGAGCAGCCGATCTCATCGCACTGGGCATCACCAACCAGCGCGAAACAACAGTGGTGTGGAACCGCAAGACCGGAAGGCCGTACTACAACGCCATCGTCTGGCAAGACACCCGTACCGATCGGATCGCTGCCGCCCTGGAACACGACGGCGCCGGTGATGTCATCCGCCGCAAGGCCGGATTACCTCCCGCCACTTACTTCTCCGGCGGCAAGCTGCAGTGGATCCTCGACAATGTCGACGGCGTCCGCGGCGACGCCGAGAACGGCGACGCGATCTTCGGCACCACCGACAGCTGGGTGGTGTGGAATCTGACCGGCGGCAGGCACGGTGGCGTGCACGTCACCGACGTCACTAACGCCAGCCGAACGATGCTGATGAACCTTGACACCCTCGATTGGGATGACGAGCTGCTGTCGTTCTTTTCGATTCCGCGCGCAATGCTGCCGCAGATCAAGCCGTCCTCGTCGCCGGACCCGTACGGGTCGACCGAGAACGACATTGCGATCACCGGCATTCTCGGCGACCAGCAGGCGGCGATGGTGGGCCAGGTCTGCCTCCAGCAGGGCGAAGCCAAAAACACCTACGGCACCGGTAACTTCCTGCTGCTCAATACGGGTGAAAGCATCGTGCGTTCCGACAACGGGCTGCTCACCACGGTGTGCTACCAGTTCGGCGACGCCGCCCCGGTGTATGCCCTGGAGGGCTCGATCGCCGTCACGGGGTCGGCGGTGCAGTGGCTGCGCGACCAGCTCGGGATCATCAGTGGCGCCGCGCAGAGCGAGGCGCTGGCTCGCCAGGTCGACGACAACGGCGGCGTGTATTTCGTGCCGGCGTTTTCCGGGCTGTTCGCGCCGTACTGGCGGTCCGACGCGCGCGGCGCGATCGTCGGCTTGTCGCGGTACAACTCCAACGCGCACCTGGCCCGCGCGACGCTTGAGGCGATCTGTTACCAGAGCCGCGACGTGGCCGATGCGATGGAGGCCGACTCCGGCGTGCACCTGTCAGAGCTCAAGGTCGACGGCGGCATCACCGCCAATGACCTGTGCATGCAGATCCAGGCCGATGTGCTCGGTGTCGACGTGGTGCGCCCGGTGGTGGCGGAAACGACCGCGCTGGGTGCCGCCTATGCCGCAGGGCTGGCGGTCGGCTTCTGGTCAGATCCCTCTGAGCTGCGCGCCAATTGGCAGGAGGACAAGCGCTGGACCCCGCGCTGGAGCGAAGACCAGCGGGAGGCGGCGTACGCGGGATGGCGCAAGGCCGTCGAGCGAACGCTGGACTGGGTCGAGGTGTAGTCAGGCCGCTTGCGCGGTCAGTTCGTCGATGGTCTCGGCGCCGAGTTCGATGTCGGCGACGGCCATGTTCTCCTCGAGATGGCGCACCGACGACGTGCCGGGGATGAGAAGCACATTGCCGGCGGGACAACCCGGTGGGGAGTAGGCCAGCGTCCACGCCAGCGCGACCTGCGCCGGTGTGCGGCCCAGCCGCTCCGCCGTGCGCCGCACGACGGGATTGCCCAGCACTGGGTTGTCGGCGGCGAAACCGGAGCCCAGCGGGAAGAACGGCACGAACGCTATGCCGCGCGCGGCGCACTCCTCGAGAACGGGCCGCGAGGTCCGGTCGATCAGGTTGAACGCGTTCTGCACACAGACGATGTCGGTGCGTCCCAACGCGATTCGCAGATGCTCGAGAGTGATGTTGCTCAGCCCGATCCCAGCGATCAGGCCGTCGTCGCGGGCCCGGATCATCGCGGTCAGCTGCTTGTCGAACAGTTCTGCGTGCACCCGGCCCGGTTGGTTGGGGTCGGCCTCGGGGTCCATCACCCGCAGGTTCACGGCCGCAAGCCGACCGGCGCCGAGGGTTCGCAGGTTGTCCTCGATGCCCTGCCGAAGCTCGTCGGGCTGATGAGCGGGCAACCACGCGCCGCTGTCGTCGCGGCGGGCGCCGACCTTGCTGACCAGCGCCAGGTCGTCCGGGTAGGGCGCAAGCGCCTCGCGGATCAACTCGTTGGCCACCTCGGGGCCGTAGAACTGCGCGGTGTCGATGTGGTCGACGCCCAGTTCCACGGCCCGGCGCAGCACGGCGATCGCCTCGTCGTGGTCGCGGGGTGGTCCGAAGACTCCCGGTCCGGGAAGCTGCATCGCACCGAAACCGATACGGCCGACGCTGAATGGCCCGAGAGGAAAGCGCTGCACGGTCCCAAGCCTAGAACCGCACCGGCTGACGAGGCCGCCCTACTCGGCTTCGCCGAGCACACCGTAGATGTCGCGGCGCGCGTTGTTGACGATGTCGAGGATGCGCTTTTGCTGGTCGGGTGTGGCCGCATGCGATGACTGCAACACCGCCGCGGCAAGCTGGCCGAACGCATCTCGCAGATTGAGCGTGTTCGGGTCCGCGCCTTCTGCGATCGCGTCCCACGGCGGTGTCTGGATGGTGGCGGCGGCTTCCCGGCCACCGTCGGTGAGCTCGAAAAGCCGCTTGCTGCCGTCGGATTCGGCACCCACGATCAGCCCTTCATCGACTAACAGCTGCAGCGTCGGATAGACCGAGCCCGGGCTGGGTCGCCACAAGCCGTTGCTGCGCTGGCCGATCTCCTGGATCATCTCGTAACCGTGCATCGGCCGCTCGGCGAGCAGCGCCAGAATCGCCGCCCGCACATCGCCGCGCCGGCCGCGACCGCGGCCGCGATGGCCACCGCGCGGACCCCCGGGCCCGAAGCCGAACCCGGAGCCGAAGCCCGGCGCGGCGCCGAAGGGACCACCGCCGAATCCGCCCGCGCGGGCGAGGGCTTGGCCCTTCAGGAAGTCCTTCATCTCCCGGCGGGCCTCTCGCCGGGCCTGGTGCATGGCCCGCCGGCTGTGCGGATCGAACGCGCCGAAGCCGAATCCTTCATGGTGTGGGCCCGCTTCCGAGCTCTCAAATGGATGAGTCATGTGTGTCTCGTTTCTCGTTTTTGCGGAGGACGCCGGTCGCGTCCCGATATTGAAACGATATATCGCAATCTATCGAGAGTGCATCGGTGTGACGAGGATCACCTTTGCGGCGGGCGGTAGCC
>JAFAWC010000568.1 GCA_019242135.1 Mycobacteriaceae bacterium
GGTGCTGCGCGGTTACCTGCGGTGGGGCGAGGCGCTCGCGGATCGGCTCAACGGCATGTACGCGTTCGCGATTTGGGACTCCCGGGACCGCAAGCTGGTGATGATCCGCGACCGGATGGGCATCAAGCCGTTCTACTTCTACCCCACACCCGACGGTGTGCTTTTCGGCTCGGAGCCGAAGGCGATCCTGGCCAATCCGCTCGCCAAGCGAGCCGTCGATGTCGACGGGCTGCGCGAGATGCTCGTCCCCGTCAAGACTCCCAGGCACGCGGTGTGGAAGGGCATGCGCGAGGTTGAACCGGGCACGATCGTCGTTGTCGACGAGCACGGTGTCCGCGAGCGCACGTACTGGCGACTGGAATCCAAACTCCACAACGACGACCGCGACACGACGGTGTCCACGGTGCGCGAGTTGCTCGACGATATTGTCCGTCGCCAACTGGTTGCTGACGTTCCGGAATGTGTGCTGTTGTCGGGTGGCCTGGACTCGAGCGCGATCACCGCGTTGTCCGCACGCGAACTTCGGGACCCGGTGCGGACGTTCGCCGTCGACTTCGTCGGCCAGGCCACGAATTTCACGCCCAACGAGCTACGTCCGACCCTTGACACCCCATACGTGCACGACGTCGCCGACCACGTCGGCTCCGACCACACCGACATCGTCCTGGATCACAACCAGCTGGCCGACCTCGACATCCGCCGTAAGGTGATCAGGGCTCGCGACCTGCCCACGGGCATCGGCGATATGGACGCCTCGCTGTATTTGCTGTTCAAGGCGATCCGGGCGCAGTCCACGGTGGCGCTGTCCGGTGAGTCGGCCGACGAGATCTTCGGCGGCTACCGGCAATTCCACGACCCGCGGGTGCAGCAGACCGATGCCTTCCCGTGGATAGCGATCGGTGACTCCGTCGTCGACACCGGCGGTGAGGTGCTCACGCCTGCACTGCGATCGGCTACCGACCTGGACGCGTACATGCACGAGCGCTACGCCGAGGCCGTACGCGAGGTTGCCAGGCTCGACGAGGAAGACGACTTCACCCACCGTATGCGGGTCATGAGCTACCTGCACTTGACTCGGTTTGTCCGAATCCTGTTGGACCGCAAGGATCGTATGAGCATGGCGGTCGGCCTGGAGGTGCGTGTGCCGTTCTGCGATCACCGCCTCGTCGAATACGTTTACAACACCCCGTGGTCAATGAAGACCTATGACGGCCGGGAGAAGAGCTTGCTGCGCGGTGCGGCCCGCGACGTGCTGCCCGAGTCGGTGGTCAATCGGGTGAAGAGCCCGTACCCGTCGACGTCGGATCCGCAGTACGGTGCCGCCATCCAGGCCCAGGCGAAAGACCTTCTCGGCACCGGCGACGAGGTGTTGTTCAGCCTGATCGACCGGACGGCGCTGGAGCAGTTGACCCGGCTCGACCCGGCGGCGCTGCAGCCTCCGCAGCGGGCGCGCCTGGAGCGTGTTCTCGACCTGGCGGTCTGGATCGACATGTACCGCCCGGATATCGCCTTTTGATAATGGTCCGGGGGCGCTAACGTCGCAGTATTGCGATATCGAGTTGGATGAGATTTTGGGGGAATTATGGAAACGTTCCCGCGGACAACTTTTGGTGCCCTGCTCGCCACCATGGGCACGGCCCTGGCTCTGGCCGCGCCGGCGCACGCCGACCCGCCGATCTATCCACCCAGCTACGGCAGCAGCGGCGTCTACGGGGTCGGCACCCGGGCCCAGGACGGGCTGACCGCGTTCATTCCACCGGGCATTTACCGAGTCGACGAGGCACCGGGTATCTTTAAGGCCCCCGGCTTCTGGCTGCGCTGCAACGCCACCCCCTGCGCCCCGACCTTTCCCGGTCACATCATCGCCAGAGGCGATGTCTCGCAGGACACTTCGCTGGTCGGCATCCCGCCCACCGACGCCGCTGTGTACCTGTACAACGTGACGCTGACGGTGGTCAGCTGACGAGCGTCAGCGTCAGCGGTCGATCATGCGCATCTGCGCTTCGTTGTGATGCTCGCCCGCGGGCGGGGTGAGCTCGTCCAGCTTCGCCACCTGCTGTGCGCCCAGTTCGACGCTGTCGGCCCCGACGTTCTCTTCGAGGCGGTCGACCCGTTTCGTTCCCGGGATCGGAGCGATGTCGTCTCCCTTGCCCAACAGCCACGCCAGCGCCACCTGCGCCGGGGTGGCGCCGATCTCGGCCGCGATTTCCCCGACCTGGTCGGCGATCCGCAGGTTGTGCGCGAAGTTGTCCCCAGTGAACCTCGGGTTTTGCCTTCGGAAGTCGTCGTCGGCGAGGTCGTCGAGCGACCGGACCTTCCCGGTGAGGAAGCCCCGCCCGAGCGGTGAATAGGGTACGAACCCGATGCCGAGCTCGCGCAGCAACGGCAACACGTCAGCCTCGGGATCCCGTGTCCACAGCGAGTATTCGGACTGCAGCGCGGTGATCGGATGCACGGCGTGGGCGCGCCGGATCGTGTCGGCACCGGCCTCGGAGAGGCCGATGTGCCGGATTTTTCCCTCGGCGACCAGCTCCGCGAGCACACCGACGGTGTCCTCGATCGGTGTGGTGCGGTCGACGCGGTGCTGGTAGTACAGGTCGATGCGGTCGGTGTCGAGACGTCGCAGCGAGCCCTCGACCGCGGTGCGCACGTTTTCGGGGCTGCTGTCCAGAGTGCCCGGGCTGCGCCCGGTGTGCGAGATCATCCCGAATTTGGTGGCCAGCACCACCGCGTCGCGACGGCCCTTGAGGGCTCGCCCCACAAGTTCCTCGTTGGTGTAGGGACCGTACACCTCGGCGGTGTCGATCAGCGTCACCCCCAGCTCGAGTGCGCGGTGAATGGTACGCACCGACCCGGCGTCGTCGCTGCCAGCGCCGGTGTACGCAACCGACATGCCCATCGCGCCCAGCCCGATGCGTCCCATGTCGAGGCCGGCCAGCGTGGCGTGCTTCATGATTGCGTCTCTCCGGAACTTCCGACGGGGATGGGAGACGTGTCGTCGGTGAGGACGGGGCGCCGGGCCGTTGCCGGACGGGTGCGAACCCGCTGCGGCCACCAGAACCAGCGACCCATGAG
>JAFAWC010000657.1 GCA_019242135.1 Mycobacteriaceae bacterium
CGATCCATGCCGGCGGGGGGCGGATCCCGACGACGTTGTCCAGGATCACCTTGAGCGGCCACGGGGCGGGCAGGCTCATCGTCATCTGCACCAGCGTCGCCGCCACAATCAAGGTGAGCCGTCGACGGTGAGGTCGAAGCAGTTCGCGAAGTAGCGGCGGCACGGTAGGCGTCTCCCGGTAGCGGACACGTTAAGCGAACCGTAGCAGCGCCGAGTCCATCGATGTTTCGACATTGTTCAGAACAGCAGCCGATACTCATCGGTGCGCGGAACCGGGGCGACGGACACATTTTTTTGTGCGAGTCCGTTGTGAGCGATCTTCGCGTTCGACGTGGTGCCGTCGGGGCGCCACCGCTGGAAAAGGGTGGTTCGGTGGAGACATTCAGGCCCTCGATCGACTGGGGAAACGAGCTCGTCGCCTCCCTCTCATGGATCTTCGTCGCGTGGGCGGTCAGCGCGGCGTGTGTCTGCGGGATCGGGGTTGTGGTGATCCGGTTCAGCACCTGGGGACACCGCTTCTGGCGTATCAGCGGCGGCTATTTCACCGGCCCGGCAAGTGCGCGGGTATGGGGGATGCTCGCGATACTTCTGCTTTCGGTGATCGTCGAGGTGCGCCTGGAGGTGCTGCTCAGTTACTACAACAACGACCTGTACTCGGCTCTGCAGGTGGCGTTTCAGGGCACCGGCGCGCGCAACGCCGTGCAGCGGGGCTCGGGCATCCACGGGTTCTGGGTCGCGATCGCGATCTTCTGCATCCTCGCGCCGATCCACATCGCCCGGATCGTGCTCGACACCTACCTGACCCAGCGGTTCATCATCGCGTGGCGGGTGTGGCTGACCCGCCGGCTCTCGGTGGACTGGCTATCCGGGCGGTCCTACTACCGCGGCCGGTTCGCCGAGCCCATCGACAACCCCGACCAGCGCATCCAACAAGACATCGACGTCTTCACCACCGGAGTGGGCACCGGCCCCAACGTTCCGTCGTACTACTCGCAAACCACGTTGCTCTTCGGTGCGGTCGAGGCGGTGGTGTCGGTGGTGTCGTTCACTGTCATCCTGTGGAAGCTGTCGGGGCGGCTGACGCTGTTCGGGCTCGACATCCCCAGGGCACTGTTCTGGATCGTCATCACCTATGTGGTGCTCGCGTCGGCGATCGCCTTCCGGATCGGCCGGCCACTGATCGGGCTGAGCTTTCGCAACGAGAAGACCAACGCCGCTTTCCGGTACGCGCTGGTGCGGTTGCGCGACGTCGCGGAGGCGGTCGCCTTCTACCGGGGCGAACACGCCGAACGCGAGCAACTCAACGGCCGGTTCGCCGCGGTCATCGCCAACTACCGGCGCTACGTCCGACGCACGATCGGTCTGGTGGCCTGGAACTTTTCGGTGACGGAGGCGATCGTCCCGCTGCCCTTTTTGATCCAGGCGCCGCGGATGTTCGCCGGCGCCATCAGGCTGGGCGATGTGACCCAGTCGGCCACTGCGTTCGGCAAGATTCAGAGCGGACTGTCTTTCTTTCGCAACGCCTACGGCCAGTTCGCCAGCTATAACGCCGCGACGATCCGGCTGGACGGTCTGCTGGAGTCCAACGAGCGCGCCCGCCGGTTGCCGGCGCTGCCGACCGAACCGAGCCCCGATGACGCGGTGGTGCTGCACGGGGTCGAGGTGCGCACGCCCGCCGGCCAGCAACTGATCCACCGGCTTGACCTGCGCCTGGACCGTAGCGAGTCGATGGTCATCACCGGCGCGTCCGGCGCCGGCAAGACCACATTGCTGCGCGGACTGGCCGAGATGTGGCCAGCCGCAACGGGTTTGTGGCTGCGCCCAAACGAGACGATGTTCGTGCCGCAGCTGCCGTACATGCCGTTGGGCGATCTGCGTGCGGCTGTGTCGTACCCCGCCGTGCCGGGAACCCTCGACGACGACCGGTTGCGCGATGTGCTCAGCCAGGTGTTCCTTCCCCACCTGCAGGACCGGCTCGACGAGGAGCGGGACTGGGCGACGGTACTCTCACCCGGCGAGCAGCAGCGCATCGGATTCGCGCGGGTCTTGCTGATCAGACCCAGGGCGGTGTTCCTCGACGAACCAACCTCGGCACTCGACGAGGGCCTCGAGCTGGCGCTGTACCAGCTGCTGCGCAGCGAGCTGCCCGACACGATAGTGGTCAGTGTCAGCCATCACGCTTCGGTGGAACGGCACCATCAACGCGAGTTGGCGTTGCTCGGCGAGGGCGACTGGCGCCTGCGCCGGGTCGGTCTGACGCAATGACGCGATCAGCTCGGTTGGGGAGTGTGGCTGTCGAACTGCAGATGACGCAGCTGGGCATAAATACCGTGCGCCTTGAGCAGCTCATCGTGCGCGCCTTGTTCGGCGACGACGCCGTCTTGGATGACGATGATCTTGTCGGCACTGCGCAACGTGCTCAACCGGTGCGCGATCGTGATCACGGTGCGCCCCGTCATCAGCCGTTCCAGCGCCTCGATCACCAACCGTTCGGATTCCGCGTCCAACGCCGCGGTCGGCTCATCGAGGATGAGAATCGGGTTGTCTCTGATCAGCGCACGGGCGATGCCGATGCGCTGGCGCTGACCACCCGACAGCGTCGAACCCCGCTCACCGACGCGGCTGTCGTAGCCCTGCGGCATGCGGGTGATGAACTCGTGGGCGTTGGCCAGCGTGGCCGCCTCGACGATGTCATCGTCGGTGGCGTCGGGGCGCCCGAAGGCGATGTTGTCGCGCACCGTTCCGCGCAACAGCACCGTGTCCTGCAGCACGAAACCGATCTGGGAGCGCAGCCCGCGAAGCTTGTAGTCGCGAATGTCGACGCCGTCAATGCGGATCGTGCCGGAGTCGGGATCGCGGAAGCGCGGGATGAGACTGACGACCGTGGATTTGCCGCCCCCGGTGGGACCGACGATGCCGACCATCTGGCCCGCGCCGATCGTGAAGCTGACATCGTGTAACACCGGAACCGCGGGATCGTAGCCGAAAGCCACGTGCTCGAACGCGATATCGCCGCGGAACGGCGGCGGATCCGCTGCGCCGGGACGCTCCGGGATCACCTTGTCAGCGTCGGAAACGGCGCGGACACGTTCGAAAGCGACCGCCACTTGGGCGACGGTGTTGGACATCGAGGCGAGGTCGCGAACTGGCTGAAAGAACTTGGCCAGGTAGGCAAGAAAGATCGTCAGCGCGCCCACCGTCATCAGTCCGGTCATGATCAGGGTGGAGCCCCGCCAGAGCACCAGGCCAGTGCACAGCGCGACGGCCAGACCGACCACCGGCGAGAGCATCGACGACATCCGGCGCGCGTTGCGCCACGCGGTCATGGTTTGGATGCCCGCCTTGCGCACCTGCTCTTCCTGGTGGTCCTCACGGCCGAAGGCCTGAACCACCTGGATCGACTGCAGGCCCTCCTGCAACGTGGACATCAGGTCGGACTGGTGCTTGCGCACCTCCTTGACCGCGCGGGTGATGGCCCTGTTCGTGCGCAGGACGAACACCGCCAACAGCGGCGTGACAGCGATCGCTATCAGAGTGAAATCCCAGCGGCACAAGAACATCACCACGACCATTCCGATAACGGTCAAGGTGTTGGTGAAGATGTTGAGCGTCGACGCCGAGGCGAAGCTCTGGATCGTCTGGACGTCGCTGGTGAGGGTGCTCAGGATGGCGCCGACGCGGTTGGTGTCGTAGTAGGCCAGGGAGAGCCGCTGCAGCTGCTGGTAGAGCCGCAGCCGCAGATCGTTACCGATGCTCTGACTCAGACTTTCGGTGAAGTTGCTGGCGATGTACATGGCGGCCCCAGCGCCCACCGCGATCAGCACGGTCGCGATCCCCGCGGCCGCCGCGATATTCGGCTTGGACCCCAGCGCCGTCAGTATCGTTTGGATCCAGTGGAACTGGCGGTGCGTCCCGACGACACTGTCGATGACGATCTTCAGCGGCCACGGTGCGGCCAGGCTCATCGCCATCTGCACCAGCATCGTGACGAGAATTATGGCGAGGGTTCCGCGACGGGGGCGGAGCAGTTCTTTTAGTAGCGGCGGCATGCGGGACGCCTTTGGTTATCGGACTCCGGCGCAATGAGCCTACCGAGCGACCCGCTGGTGCGCAGTAAGTCCGCGGTTTGGGCTTCGGGGCTCGCTGTCACCGTGCGCGCGCCGCCAGGGCACCGGCGTCGACGACGCTCA
>JAFAWC010000045.1 GCA_019242135.1 Mycobacteriaceae bacterium
TGCGGTGGCCGTCAATCTCGACGCCAGGATCGCAGATAGTGTCCAAAGCGTGTCCAAAGCGCCTGCTGACCGTCGCCGCAAGCGCACTCAAAAGGCGGTCTAGCTGCGGTGATACGCCAGGTGACTATGTGTCCGAGGGGGGACTTGAACCCCCACGCCCGTTAATAGGGCACTAGCACCTCAAGCTAGCGCGTCTGCCATTCCGCCACTCGGACCTGTGCGGGCAGCTAAGGCTATCGGATTGACTGACCCGGACCCAAACCTGTCGCCACCAACCAATGGTAGGAAAGGGAACTGTGACAAGTGCCGTCGATGAGGTGGTCGACCTCGTCAGCGCGTTGATCCGCTTCGACACGTCCAACACCGGCGACCCGGCCACCACCAGAGGCGAAAAAGAATGCGCGCAGTGGGTGGCCGAGCAACTCGAAGACGTTGGCTACCAACCGGAATACCTCGAGGCCGGCGCCCCCGGGCGCGGCAATGTGTTCGCCCGACTCGAGGGCCAGAACCCCGGCCGCGGCGCGCTTCTGATCCACGGCCACCTCGACGTGGTGCCCGCGGAGCCGGCCGATTGGAGCGTGCACCCGTTTTCTGGTGCCGTCGAGGACGGCTACGTCTGGGGCCGCGGGGCCGTCGACATGAAAGACATGGTCGGCATGACGTTGGCGCTTGCGCGGCATTTCAAGCGCCACGGCATCGTCCCGCCTCGCGACCTCGTGTTCGGGTTCGTGTCCGACGAAGAGGCCGGCGGCAAGTACGGCGCCCATTGGCTTGTCAACAACCGGCCCGATTTGTTCGAGGGCGTCACCGAGGCGATCGGTGAGGTCGGCGGGTTCTCGCTGACGGTGCCTCGCAAGGACGGCGGCGAGCGCACGCTCTACCTGATCGAGACCGCCGAGAAGGCCATGATGTGGATGCGGCTGACGGCGCGCGGCCGCGCGGGGCACGGCTCGATGATCCACGACGACAACGCCGTCACCGCGGTCGCGGAGGCGACCGCGCGCCTTGGCCGCCACCAGTTTCCGATCGTGATGACCGACACGGTCGAGCAGTTCCTCAGGGCTGTCGCAGAAGAGACGGGATACTCCTTCGACTGGACATCCCCGGACCTCGACGGGGCGGTGGGCAAACTTGGCACGATCGCCAGAATCGTCGGCGCCACGCTGCGCGACACCGCCAACCCCACGATGCTCAAGGCCGGCTATAAGGCCAACGTGGTCCCTGCGACGGCCGAGGCGGTGGTGGACTGCCGGGTGCTGCCCGGCCGGCTCCCTGCGTTCGAGACAGAGGTTGACGAGCTGATCGGCCCGAGCGTCACCCGCGAGTGGATCGTCGACCTCCCGTCGTATGAGACAACGTTTGATGGCGAGCTCCTGGACGCGATGAACGCCGCATTGCTGGCCGCCGACCCCGACGCCCGAACCGTGCCCTACATGCTCTCGGGCGGCACCGACGCAAAGGCTTTCGCCCGGTTGGGCATTCGCTGTTTCGGCTTTGTGCCGCTGCGGCTGCCGCCGGATCTGGACTTCGCGTCGTTGTTCCACGGGGTCGACGAGCGGGTACCCGTGGATGCGCTGATGTTCGGCACCCAGGTTCTTCAGAATTTCCTGCTGCACTGCTAATGCTGCTAATCCCGGAAAGGACGACCATGGCATTCCCGTACAACCCGTACGATTTCCTGCCCGAGCTGCCCACGTTCACGTTGACTTCCGACGACATCACGGACGGTCAGGCGCTCAACAAGGCGCAGGTCAGCGGCATCATGGGAGCTGGCGGCGAGGATGTGTCCCCGCATTTGAGTTGGTCCGGTTTCCCTGAGGAGACGCGCAGCTTCGCGGTCACCGTCTACGACCCGGATGCGCCGACCGCGTCGGGGTTCTGGCACTGGGCCGTCGCCAACCTGCCCGCGACATGCACCGAACTACCCGCCGGCGTCGGCGACGGCAGCGAATTACCGGGCGACGCAGTAACTTTGGTGAACGACGCGGGAATGCGCCGCTACGTCGGCGCGGCCCCTCCGCCCGGGCACGGCCAACACCGCTACTTCGTCGCTGTGCACGCGGTGAAGGTCGAGAAACTCGAACTGAGTGAGGACGCCAGCCCGGCCTACCTCGGGTTCAACCTGTTCATGAACGCGATCGCGCGAGCGGTCATTCACGGCACGTACGAGCAGAACGAAGGTTAGCGGCGCGCCGCGGACCCGACGGCATCGGAGAGTCGGGCGAAGCCGGCGTCGTGCAACCGGTTCGCGATGCCGTCATGGATCCGCTTCGCCCACAGCCCGCCGGCGTAGACGAAACCGGTGTAGCCCTGCAGCAGCGACGCGCCGGCGGTGATCCGCTGCCAGGCGTCGTCGGGGGTCTCGATGCCGCCGACGCTGATCAGCACGACTTTGTCGCCGACGCGTGCGTACAGCCGGCGAAGCACCTCCAGAGAGCGCGAGGCCAGCGGCCGCCCGGACACCCCGCCCGGGCCGAGCGCCTCGACGCCGGGGGTTTCCAACCCCTCGAGTGACACGGTGGTGTTGGTGGCCACGATGCCGGCCAGTCCGAGCTCGACGGCCAGGTCGGCGATGTCGTCGATCTCGGCGTCGGACAGCTCCGGCGCGATCTTGACCAGCACCGGCGCCGACGTCTCCGACCGCACGGCGGCCAGGATGGGGCGCAGCGCCTCCGCGGCCTGGAGGTCACGCAGCCCGGGCGTGTTCGGGGAGCTGACGTTGACCACCAGAAAGTCCGCCAGCCGACCGACCAGCCGGGCGCTGGTCCGGTAGTCCTCGGCGGCCGCCTCCGCCGGTACCGACCTGGTCTTGCCGATGTTGACCCCGATCGGGACGTCGTGCACACGGCGGCCCAACCGCGTGGCCAGCGAGCTGGCGCCCTGGTTGTTGAATCCCATCCGGTTCAGCAGCGCACCGTCGACGGGCAGGCGGAACAGGCGCGGTGCCGGGTTGCCGGGCTGCGCCTGGGCAGTGACGGTCCCGACCTCGGCGTAGCCGAAGCCAAGCGCGCCCCAGACGCCGAGGCCGGTGCCATCCTTGTCGAAGCCGGCCGCCAAACCGAAGGGACCCGGGAATCTCACCCCGAAGACGGTGCTCTCAAGCACCGGATCCGCCGGGGCCAGCCGTCGGTGAAGCGCGGCCCGCACCGGCGCCACCGCGGTCAGCAGCCGCAACGCGGCGAACACCCAGGTGTGGATCCGCTCGGCGGGTATCAAAAACATCACCCGCCGCAGAGCGCGATAGCCCATTACAACTCCGGCTGGTCGCTTGGCCGCTCACACTTCTTGCGCCGCAAGAGGACTCGGCGGCTGCCATCGGTGTAGAGCCGAACCCGCGTCAACTCCCAGCCGCGGTACTCGGCCTCGATCGACAACCGCGTCGAGGCCGACAGTCGGGTCACGTCGGGAGGCAGTCGCAGCGGAACCCACTCGTAATCGTCGGAGAGGTCGACGTCCCAGCCCTTGGGTATCCGGCCGCGCGCCGCCGACGTCACCTCAAAATCTCCCGCACAGTTGGGTATCGCACAGCTGGGTATCGCACAGCTGGGTATCGCACACTTGGGTATCGCACAGTTGGGTATCGCACAAGTCGCGTATCGCACCTTCCCCACAGGTATACCGGTTGCCAGATCGTAACCAACGGTTGGTTTGCGGTTCTCGGGCGCCGGGTAACAGCTGAGGGTGTCAA
>JAFAWC010000491.1 GCA_019242135.1 Mycobacteriaceae bacterium
GCACTGGAACCGGGATTCTGCAACACTCGAACCATATCTTGTGCAATGTCCCAGACATATGATTTTGCCGAGGACACACATACCTGCATCGACACCATCGAGGACGTCGCGTACGCCATGACCGATGACGACCAAGACGACGAGGTCAACACGGGTTCCCCGCCCGCGAGCGACCGCGGGGTTTACGGCATCTCGGTGACCTGCGAATTAACCGGCGTTAGCCAGCAGTCGTTGCGCCTCTACGAACGCCATGGCCTGCTGACCCCCGCGCGCAGTGCGGGCGGGACTCGCCGATATAGCGCGGATGACCTGGCTCGGCTGCAGCGCATAAGCGAACTTGTGGCGGCCGGGGTCAACCTCGCCGGGATCGCCCGCATCCTCTCGTTGGAAGACCGCAACGCGGCCCTCGACGACCAGAACGTCTCTTTGCAGGCGGACAACGACGCACTGCGCGCCAAAGTGCGCTCGACGCCGAAGGAATAACGCTCTACACGCATCCATCTGATCAAGTACTTATGAGGGTCATGAGCTACCAGACCCTGAAGTATGAGCAAGATGAGCACGTCGTCGTCCTCACCTACAACCGCCCCGAGCAGCACAACGCCGTAAGCCGGCGCATGAACGCCGAGCTCCACGAGGCGTTTCAGCGCTTCCGCGACGACGACAGCGCCTTTGTCCTGGTCATCACCGGCGCCGGCGAGACCACCTTCTGCGCGGGCTGGGACTTGCAGGATGCCGCGGAGTTGACCGAGCTCGGCGACTTCGACCAGTACCGAAAAGACCTCTATAACCTTCCCGGCGTCTGCGGCTACACCCGCCGGGTCGATATCTTCAAGCCGATCATCGCGGCGGTGAACGGATATGCGTTCGCGGCCGGACTCGAGACCGCGATGCTCGCCGACATCCGCATCGCCGCGGAGAACGCCGAGTTCGGAGCGCTTGAGCGGCGGTGGAACATCGTCGCCGGCGACGGGCTGACGGTGCGGCTGCCGCTCATCGTCGGGTTCGCCAAGGCGATGGAACTCATCATCACCGGTCGGCGCATCGACGTCCGCGAAGCCGAGCGCATCGGCCTAGTCAACGAGGTAGTGCCGCGCGGCGAGGCGCTCGGCCGCGCGGTGGCGCTGGCGCACGAGATCGCCGCTCTGCCCCAGGGCGCGATCCGCTCCGACAAGGAGTGCCTGTACCGCCACGTCGGCCGCACGCTGGAGGAACGGCTGCGCATCGAAGCGGAGATGATCATCTCGATGTTCATGCGCCGCGACAAACACTCCTTCGGCGCGGCATCGTTCAAGGGAGGAAATCGCCACCCCGACTGGCCTCATCACGGCCTCTGACCCGAGGGCTGCCTACCACGTCCTCGTCGCCACGCTTGCGACAATGCTCACGTTTTCAGCCCGGCAGCGGGGGTATTCGAGACTTATAGTCTCTGTTCGAGACTGTTAGTACTCGTTTTTGCTGTGCTCCAGGCCAAGGAAGAAAGTCGATGACACACTCTGCGGTCGACACCGTCAGTCACTTCGATCAGCAAGTCGAAGAGCCCTTCGCTGGGGGATCAGCGGTGCGACGGGGATGGACCCTGTTTGTCGCGTGTGCCGGGGTGGCGTTGGTCATCGCGTCGATGGTCGCGCTGAACACTGCGCTCGCCGACATCGCCGTCGCTACCTCGGCGACACAGACGCAACTGACTTGGATCGTCGACAGTTACACACTGCTCCTGGCCTGCTTGCTATTGCCGGCTGGCGCGGCGGGTGACCGCTACGGGCGCCGGACCGCCCTCTTGGTCGGCCTTGCGGTCTTCGCCGTCGCGTCGTTTGCGCCACTGCTTTTCCACACCCCGGTGGAGATCATCGCCGCCCGAGCGCTGGCTGGTGTGGGTGCCGCGTTCGTGATGCCCGCGACGCTGTCGTTGCTGACGGTCGTGTACCCGGCAGAAGCGCGCACGAAGGCAGTGGGCATTTGGGCGGGAACCGCGGGATCCGGGGGGGTGCTGGGATTGCTCGGCACCGGTCTGCTGCTGCACTTCTGGCAGTATCAGTCGATCTTTTGGGTGCTCGGCGGAATCGGGGCGCTGCTCTTCGTGCTGACGCTGACCATTGCCGAGTCGCGGGAGGGCGACGCACCACCGCTGGATTGGCCCGGCACGGTGACGATCGCGGCTGCGGTCGCGGTGTTCGTTCTGGGCATCTTGGAGGCGCCGACGTATGGATGGTCAGACCCGCGCGTGTACGGCTGCTTGGTCGGCGGCTCGGTGCTCGCAGTGGTGTTCGGATTCATCGAGGTGCGCAGTGAGCGGCCCCTTCTTGATGTTCGCTTACTGCTCGACCCTTTCTTCGGTACCGGCGCCGCGGCGATCACGATGGTCTTCCTCGGCACCTTTGCGCTCTTCTACCTGGTCACGCAGTTCGTTCAGCAAGTGATGGGATACTCGCCGTTGGTGACGGCCATTGCCTTTTGCCCCATGGTGCTGCCACTGCTCACTTTTTCGGTCCTGTCGCCCTGGTACCTCCCGAAATTCGGCCTGCGGACGGTCATTTTCGTGAGCATGGTGCTGGTGGCGGTCGGATTTTTGTGCATGCGCACGATGGGGCCTCACGCGTCGTACTTCGACTTGTTCTGGCCGCTGATCGTGATCAGCTCAGGCTTCGGCCTGGCCACGGCGCCGACAACGTCGGCGATCATGACTGCAGCCCCAGACGAGAAACAAGGTGTCGCGTCCGCGGTCAACGACGCCACCCGCGAGGTGGGTGGCGCACTGGGAATCGCCATCGGAGGTTCGATCCTCGCCGGCAGCTACGGGAATCAGATTGCCGGCGCGCTGAGCGCATTTCCGGAGCGGGTCCGCGGCCCCGCGTCCGAATCCTTGGCGAAAGCTCTCGCGGTCGCCAATCACCTCGGGCCGCAGGGAAAGCAGCTGGCCGACGCCAGTAAGGCCGCATTCGTCACGGCGCTCGACTCCTCATTCCTCGTGATGGCCGGGATCGTTGGTGTCGCGGCGCTCGTCATACCGGCCTTTGCGCCCGGACGCGATGGCAAACAGTTGCCGGCCGTGCGTCGGCTTGCAGAATTCCTCCGCGTGAGACGTTGCGCTGACGCTGAAGCCGCGCTGGTAACCGGCCGGGCTACTCATCGCGATACCGGTGCAGAGCGCAACCTGGTGCGCGAGCCACTGCCCGACCGTGATCGTCGATAGGCGACTCAATCGGTCAGGGGTGCGCTGCAACGAACGTCTCGTTCGATAGGCCGGCAGCGAGCCCCTCGACATCAAACGGCTGGTCGAGACGGGCGTGAAGCTCCTCGGGCTCGGTCAAAAGGCTGATTTCGGCAGTCTGGCGAGCAAACAGCCTTCCGACACGTGGATAAAGCCAACGCATGATCGCCCGCTCTGCGGGTGTGCAACGTGCTGCGCAGTAACCGACATGGCCCAGCTCGTCGGTGAGGATCTCGCTGTAGAGCCGCTCGATCCGGGCAGCCACGTCCGGTTCGTCGGCGAACAACTGGACGCCGACGCGGCGTAGCTCGTCGAACATCATGCAGCCGGCCATTTCCGCGGCGCCCACGAACGGGAATCCGAGTCGCTCGGGGAAAAACACGGCGATCTTGACGAACTGGCGCATCACGAGCGGCGGCGGGACGACTCGGAACGGCAGACCGAAAATGTCCAGCACGTAGGCCAGCAGGCGAGTGTGATAGTGCTCCTCAAGCTCCATGTAGACCCGCTCGGGTGGGGTGTCTTCGCCGCTATTGAACCCGTAGGTCTCCCCTAGACCCACCCCGAACCGCTCCGCCTGATTCAGCTTGGCGGTGGCCAACAAGAACAATGTCGCCCGGTCGACACCCGCCTCGGGTCGGCGGCGGCGCATGTTCCGCATGAACACACCCTGATCGATTGCACGGGTCGAGCGAACCGGGTCTGCCTCCAATGCGGCGAAGAATTCGTCGCGGCGGGCAAGGCGTCGGTGCAGCAGATCAGGCTCGCCATCACGTCGCGCGAGATAGTCCCGGTAACCCTCGATGCCGGTGCCGCTCATCGCGCCTCCATTCCTTGAACGATCGTCTTCACATACCTATCCAGGAGCGCGGTCGGTGCGACGGACGCAGCCACACCAGTGGCCAGTAAGGCAAACAGCCCGGTAAGGAATATCACCCCGAGTTCGCCCGCGTCCGCGTCCCGAGTCACTCGTCCGGCAGCCTGCGCTTCGGCGATCGCGGCGATGATGAACCCGGCCAGCGGATGTTCACCCAATTCGTCCTCAACGGGCCGTGTCGCCGAGAAGTGCAGTCCCAACATGTCCCGGAAAATCACCGGGCCCAGCCGC
>JAFAWC010000023.1 GCA_019242135.1 Mycobacteriaceae bacterium
GGTCGCGCGGTCGGTGGACCCGCTGCTGGGCGGCGTCTACGCCGGGTCGGCCGCCACGATCGGGCTGCGTTCGGCCGCGCCGGGGGTGGCCGCCGCGCTGGACGCCGGCGCCGCCAGCCTGACCGCGGCGACCCGCGCGGCGCTGCCGCCGTCGTCGGGCGGCCCGGTGTTTCGTGCGGTCCGTGGGGGATATCAGCGGCTGGTCGACGAGCTGATGCGCCAGGGCCGGCCGCAGGTGGTGCAGTCCGCGGTGACCGCCGTGTCGTCCAACGGCGACGGCTGGCAGCTGGCGGGAGCCAGCGGCGACGGGTGGGGTGCTGACGTGGTGGTGCTGGCCCTGCCGGCGTCGAAGCTGGCCGACGTGGTGGCCGGCGCGCTGCCGCCGGTGGCGGCGGCCGTGCGCCGCATTCCGCTCGCGTCGTCGGTGGTGGTCGCGCTGGCCGTGCGGGGTGGCACGGCATTGCCGGACAGGTCGGGGGTGCTGGTAGCGAGTGGAGAGCCGTTGCACGCCAAAGGTATTACGTTGCTGAGCCGCAAATGGGGCGGTGCGGGCGACGTGGAGCTGCTGCGGCTGAGCTTCGGACGCTTCGGCGACGACATCGCGCGCACGGCCACCGACGATCAGCTCGTGTCCTGGGCGCTCGACGACGTGTTGCGGGTCTTCGCGGTCGCGGTTGATCCGGTCGACGCCCGTGTGACGCGGTGGATCGACGCCATGCCGCAGTGTGGTCCGGGTCACGGCGTGCTCGTCGCCGAGGCACTGGGGGTTGTGCCAGCCACGCTGGCGTTGGCGGGCAACTATCTCGGCGGCATCGGCGTGCCGGCATGCATCGCATCGGGGGTCGCGGCGGCCGAGCGGCTCGTGACCGCGGGCGTGGCACGATAGAGCGATGGCCCGGCTGGACTACGAAACGCTCAACGCGACGATCCGCTACCTGATGTTTTCGGTGTTTGCGGTGCGCCCCGGCGTTCTCGGCGACGACCGGGCGCCCGTCATCGACGAGGCCGCCACGTTTTTGAAGCAGCAGGAGGACAACGGCGTAGTGGTGCGCGGCGTCTACGACGTCGCAGGTCTGCGCGCCGACGCCGACTACATGATGTGGACGCACGCCGACCGGGTGGAGGCCCTGCAGGCGACCTACTCCGATTTCCGGCGCACCACCGCGCTGGGCCGCGCCAGCACACCGGTGTGGAGCAACGTGGCCTTGCACAGGCCCGCGGAGTTCAACAAGAGCCATGTGCCGGCGTTTCTGGCCGGCGAGGAGGCCGGTGCCTACCTGTGTGTGTACCCGTTCGTGCGGTCCTACGAGTGGTACCTGCTACCAGAGGACGAGCGCCGCCGAATGCTCGCCGAGCACGGCATGGCCGCCCGCGCCTACAAAGACGTGCGCGCTAACACCGTGTCGGCGTTCGCGCTGGGCGATTACGAGTGGATCCTCGCGTTCGAGGCGCCCGAACTGCACCGCATCGTCGACCTGATGCGTGACCTGCGCGCCAGCGACGCTCGACGGCACGTGCGGGTCGAGGTCCCGTTCTTCACCGGACCGCGGGTGTCGGTGGAGCAATTGGTCGACAAACTGCCGTAGCGGCTGAACTGGCCACCTCTGGGTTCAGGTGTTGTTGAGCGCGACGTTGGCTGCGTTCGCTCCGCACATGCCGTGCGCACCTGGCCCGGGCGGGGTGGCCGCCGAACATATGTACATCCCAGGCACACCAATGCGATACGGCGACAGAGTGATTCGCGGTCCGAACATCAGCTGACGGATATCCTTGGAACCGGTCATGATGTCGCCGCCGACGTAATTGGGATTGTAGGAAGCCATCTGGGTGGTGCTGCGCACGGTGTGACCGACGATCCGGTCGCGGAACCCCGGCGCGAAGCGCTCGATCTGGGCGATGATCGCCTCCGTTGCGTCGCCGCTATATCCGTTGGGCACATGCGCGTACGTCCACACCGGGTGAACGTTGCCGACCGACCGCTGCGGGTCGGCCAGATACTGCTGACCGACCAACACGAACGGTCGCTGCGGCATCCGGCCGGCGTGGATATCCCGTTCGGTGGCGGCGAGTTCCTCGTATGTGCCGACGGCGTGCACCGTACCCGCTCTGCGGGCACTCGGGTTGATCCACGGGACGCCGCCCTCCACCGCGAAGTCCACCTTGAAGGCGCCGGGACCCTGCCGGAAGCGCCGGTAGGCCCGCGCGAGGCGCGGCGGTAAACGGTCGCCGAGGATGCCCGCGACAGCATCCGGAGCCAGGTCGAACATCGTGATGTCCGCCGGCGGCAACTGTGAGGACGCCTCGATGCGGGTGCCGGTTTCGATCTTGCCGCCCAGCTCGCCCAGCAGCGATGCCAGCGCGGTCGTGATCGCTTGCGACCCACCCGCCGCGACAGCCCAACCGTGACGATGGCCTGCGGTGATGATGCCGAGCCCGATGGCCGATGTCATTGGGTAGTGCAGCGGCCGAAACGCGTGTGCCGCAACGCCTCCGAACAGCGCCCGGCCTTGCGGTGTCCGAAACCCCCGCGCAAGCGCGGACGCAGGCAGCACCGTCGGAGCCCCGAAGCGGGCCATCATCAACGGGTGCCGCGGCACGCGTAGGAGCGGCCGCATGATGTCGGGGGACAGCTCGTCGAACCTGGCCGAGGACCAGCAGAACAGTCGACGCCACCGGCAACGATCCTCGCCGAGGCCGTCGATGGTGGCCTCCACCGACTTGTAGAGCACCCCGGCGCTGCCGCCGTCGAGTGGATGGACGCAGTCGATCTCGGGCAGCCGCCAGGACAGGCCGTACCGATCGAGTCCCTGTTGGTTGAGGAACTGTGATCCGACGGCCATCGGGTGGATCGCCGAACAATGGTCGTGCAGCAGCCCGGGGACAATGGCCTCGCTGGTTCGCGTGCCGCCGCCGATCTCGTCGGCGGCCTCCAACACGGTCGTCTGCACGCCGGCCTTCGTAAGGGTGACGGCGGCGGCCAGCCCGTTCGGGCCGGCTCCCACCACGATCGCAGTAGTCATGTGAGCGCCCGGTGACCGTGCTCCTGCCCGTCACGCACCGCCGCGCGGGTTCGCGCGGCTTCAGTGCCGGTGAGCGACCACGTCACCTCGGTGCGGATCGGGCCGTTGGGCAGCCACGGCTGTTCCTTCACGGCGTCGGCCACCTTCCAGGTGCCCCGCTCGACCACGCCCAGCGCCGCGTCGACAACCTTGTAATGCTGAACGGTGCTGCCCCAGGCTTGGGACTCCACCCATACGACCACCAGTTCGCCCGGCTCGAACGCAGCCTCCTTTTGAACGGCGGCGATGAGGTCCTCGTCATGCAGGTGACCATCGCCGAAGTTGAAGCCGATCAACGAGTTGCAGACGAACTCGCCCTCACGCACCGACCGGGTGTCGATGTCGGGCAAGGTCTTCAGTAGCACCGAGAACAGACCACGGCCCTGACTGTGCATCGTGCGCCACGAGATCACCCGCTGCATCGTGACATCGGCCCACACCGGGTCGTAGCCGAAATCGACGAACTGGTCCACCTGATTCTTGGCGGTGCGGGTGACCATGTCCAGCTTCGCCTCCGCGCCGGGGGCGAATGCCCAGAGCGCCGAAGCCCAGTTGCCTGCATACTGGCGCATTGACGGCAGGAACGACACCTTGTCGGGCCGGAAGTTGCCCAGGATCGGGTAGAACAGCAGTGCCGCCGCGACCAGAAGGGCAAGCCACGGCGGGGACATGTCGACGACCGAGTAGCCGCTCCACGCGGGGAAGCCCAGGAAAAGGAAGATCGTCGCGTAGGCGAACAGCACGTTCCATTCCAGCGGGACGGCCAGCGGGAACGTCGAGATGATGAACAGATGGAACCCCACCATGAGGACCGCGGCGATGATCGTGAGCCATTTGTTCGTCGAGAACAGCAGAGTCAGCGGGGCCACGATCTCGACGACGCTGCCCGGGCCGTGTGCCATGAAGCCGGCCAGGTGCGACGGCCGCAGATCATCGGGAAAGTTGCGGTAATGCGCACGCTTCAACCACCTGAACGGAATGAGCGGGCTGTTGCTGACCATTGGCGGGATGACGTTGGTGAAATGCAGGCCCAGCTTGGACACTCCCGCACCGAACCAGACCACCACGATCAACAGCTTCAGCGCGATGATCATGTTGACGAACGGGAACACGGCGAACATGACCAGCGCGGGCAGGTACTGCTCGCCCCGGGCCGCGAGGAAAACGATCTTGTCTCGCAACCCCATCAGCACCAGCAGCGCGACCGGCGCGATCAGCAGTCTCGGGTCGACCAGCCCAGACGTGTTCGCGGGCATTGCCGACGACAGTGAAACACTATGCACCCCAGGCGAGACCAGCGGAACAGCGACGCTGATCATCAGCACAACGTACAGAGCGACGTCGAACCATGTCCGCCGGTCGCCGCCGCAGAGCGGAACCCATTTCCACGGTCGTAACCGGATGGTGCCCGGGCGTGCCCAAAAGAGGATGCCGCCCGTCATCGGCTTGATCTTTCCGGCCAGGGGACCCCATGATCCGGCGACGCCGATCAGCTCGAGCACGACGGTCCACAAAACTGCCTTTTCGTAGACGATGGGCTGGTTCCACCACTGCGACACATGCACAAACGGGAGTCCGGACGTCAACGTCGCGACCAAGACGCCGCCCAGCGCATAGAAGAAGACCAACTTCGCGATGTAGATCGCGTGCACCATCCGCGGTGACCCGAATCCGTTGTCCACCCAATCGGTGACGAGGATGCGCATTCGCTCCATGAGCGGTTTGCGCATGAAGGCTTCCGGATCGACGTCGGGGAAGGCGGGTTTGGTGAATCCCATGGTGTGCTCCTTACAGTCTGGCCTTGGGTGGATGTCAGTGCGCGTGCGCAAACCGGCGCCGCAGATTCGGTTTGTCGATCTTGCCGACCGGGTTCTTGGGTAGGTCGTCGAGAATCGTTATCTGAACCGGCAGCTTGTATTTCGACAGCGAATGAGTGAGGTGCTCGGCGATCGTCTCCACGGTGATCGACTTATCCGGGTGCAGCGACACGAACAACACCGGTTCTTCGCCGTACACCGCGTCGGGCCGGCCCACCACCGCGGCCTCGGCGACCTGCGGAAGCCGATGCGCGACGACTTCGATCTCACGGGGGTAGATGTTCTCGCCGCCGCGGATGATCATGTCCTTCGCGCGGTCGACGAGAACCAGGTAGCCGTCCTCGTCGAATCGGCCGACGTCGCCGGTGTGCAACCAGCCCTCAACGACCGTCTTCGCCGTTTCGTCGGGGCGGTTGAGATAGCCGCGCATCACGTTGGGCCCCTTGATGACAACCTCGCCTGCCGCGCCGTCGGGCGCCGGCTTGCCTGCGGGGTCCACGAGCCGGACTGTCTGGCCGGGCAGCGGCAATCCCACCGTTCCCGGCTTGCGCTTGCCGTCAAGCGGATTCACCGTGCTCGCACAGGAGCCTTCCGACAGCCCATAGCCCTCGATCAACGGGATGCCGTAGCGCGACTCGAATGCCGCTAGCAGTTCGACACTGGCCGGCGCCGCTCCGCAGATCGCGAAGCGCACCGACGACGTGTCGGGATTCACCGTGTCGGGCAGCTCGCACAGCATCGTGTAGATCGTCGGTACGGCCGAGAAGTACGTCGCACGGCTTTGTGCGATCCGGTCGAAAAACGTTGCCGCCCTGAACCGCCCCGCCACCGTTGTCCTGCCGCCGGCCAGCAGCGGCGACAGGGTGCCCACAACGATGCCGTTGACATGAAACAGCGGCAGGATCAGCAGGCTGTGATCTGCGGCGGTCATCTTGAATCCGTCGATCACCGAACGACACATCGCGTTGAGGTTCGCGTGATCGAGCAACACACCCTTGGGCAGCCCCGTCGTCCCACTGGTGTAAATGAGTAACGCCAGCGTGTCGTCGAGGTGGCTCGGCGGGTCGATCAGGTCCGCACCCGGCTCACCACGGCCCAGCTCGCCGGTCGTGACCGTCGCAGGCGCGCCCGTTTCATATTTCGGAAGCGATTCGACGACCAAAACCTTGGCCCCGGCATCAGAGACCTGGTAATTCACCTCCGCCGGTCGCAGCGACGGATTGATCGGTGTCGCCGCGGCGCCCAGCCGCCAGGCCGCGAACAGGGATACGACAAATGCTGCTGTGTTCGGCAGCATGATCGCTACGACGTCGCCGGCGCAAACCCCGTGGCGTTGCAACGCCGCGGCGAAGCGCTGCACGGCGGTCAGGAACTCGGCGTTGTTCAGGTCGGAGTGATCGTCTGCAACCGCCGGGGCGGTGGGATTCTCAGATTTGCGGCGATCGGGAAGCGCCGAGAAGTTCATGGCATGTGCTCCGGTGGTGTGTTGGCGATGTGAGTGCACCCGACGCTAGGAATCCGTTGGTCAGCGGGCATCGTGTCGAGCGGATGAAGATGGCGACCGCTGTTGTCGCGTGAGAACAAGGCGCTGCTCGCCGCGAATCGTCCACCATCGGCCGCCGCAAGACCTACGGTCATAAAATGACCACCGCGGGTCACGACGAAGGCGCCGACGTGGGTCGCCATATCGCCGAAACCGCCGAGCGGATCCATAAGCGGCTGGCCGAGGCATCGACGTTCATTCGTCGATCCCTCGAGGAGGACATTCCCGAGCTGCGGTCCGATCCCAGGCTCGTCGAGTTGCTCGATGCGAGCGTCGAGGCAAACGTCGAGACGCTGCTACACGCCTTGCGGTATGACATCGCTGTGCAGCGCATCGAGGCGCCGATGGCTGCCGTGGAATACGCACGACGGCTGGCTCAACACGATGTGCCCGTCAACGCGCTCGTCCGGGCCTACCGGCTGGGTCAGAGCAGGATGAACGAGCTGGTCTTCCGCGAAGTGCGGGGCCTCGACGTCGCGGCGACAACGCGGTTTGCCGTGCTCGAGGCGATCTCGGCCATCCTGTTCGAGTACATCGACCGGATAAGTCAGCAAGTCGTGGTGGTCTACGAAGACGAACGCGAACGCTGGCTGGAAAACCAAAGCAGCATCCGGGTGTTGCGCGTCCGCGAGGTTCTCGAGGGTAGAAAGGCCGTCGACGTCGACGCGACCAGCAACTCGATCCGCTATCCGTTGCGGTGGCACCACCTTGCCGTGGTGATGTGGTACCCGCAAGCCGGCGCCAGGGGCGACGAGCTGGCCCGTGTGCAGCGCTTTCTCCGCGAGCTCGGCCAAGCCACCGCGGTCGGCTCCAACCCGCTGTTCGTGGCGACGGACCAAATCGGCGGCTTGGGATGGCTTCCCTACCGTTCTTCGCCGGCAGACGCGGTGGATGCGGTCCGTCAGTTCGCCCGGAAGCGGCCCGATTCGCCCAGCGTCGCGATCGGCAGCGTGGCGCCCGGCCTCGAGGGGTTTCGACGATCTCACCGCGAAGCGGAGGCGGCCCATGCCGTCGCAGTCGCCGGCGGCCAACAGGAGGCCGCTGTCGTCGCGGCGTCCGACCCGGGCCTGTTGGCCGCGGCGCTGCTCGGCGGCGACATCGACGCCGCGCGCGATTGGGTCGGGGTCGTGCTCGGTGATCTCGCTGCCGACAACGACAACGATGCCCGGCTGCGTGAGACGCTGAGAGTCTTCCTCCGGTGCGGATGCAGCTACAAGCAGGCCGCCGATGAGCTCGACCTGCACTTCAACACCGTGAAATACCGGGTGGGGCGGGCGGTCGCGCGGCGCGGGCAGCCCATCGACGGGGACCGCCTTGACGTCGAACTCGCGCTGCTCGCGTGCCAGTGGTACGGCACGGCCGTTCTCCAACCCGACAGGACGTAAGAAGATCGGGCTCTGGTGACAAGGGGCCACCCGATGGGGATTTGTCGTGTCGACACAACAACGGGCGAAAACTTGGTTGCCTGCGGACGTCGTCGCGGGTCAACGCGGCCAATAACTTTTGCGGCGTACTCGACGCCGAGTGAAAACACCGCCAGACCTACCGCTTCCCACAGATAAAGTGAGCCCAGCTATGTTCTTCCTGATCGCGATCTTCCTGATCATCTTCACCCCTCTCGCCGTGCCAGCGGCCGTTTCGCTCCTCCACGCGCTCAGCGGATGGAAGAAGACCGCGACGCCGACTGCGGTGCCCGCGGCAGCCTGACCGTACCCGCCAGAACCCCCGTATGCCTGGCGTGCGGGGGTTCTTGTCATCGCGGAACCAAGCGCAGTGCAATCGAATTGATGCAGTAGCGCTGGTCGGTGGGAGTGGGGTAGCCCTCGCCGGAGAACACATGGCCCAAGTGACTGTGGCAGTTGGCGCACAGCACCTCGGTGCGTGTCACTCCCAGCGAG
Organism: Mycobacteriaceae bacterium; assembly: GCA_019242135.1. GTDB lineage: Bacteria > Actinomycetota > Actinomycetes > Mycobacteriales > Mycobacteriaceae > Mycobacterium. The sequence goes on from JAFAWC010000023.1 coordinate 8,318, forward strand.
TCGTCGGGCCG
>JAFAWC010000118.1 GCA_019242135.1 Mycobacteriaceae bacterium
TTGCTGCGGAACCCAGTGCAACGCATTGAACGAGACCGCCGCATCGAAGCTTTCGCCGAACGGCAGGTCGCGGACGTCGCCGCGAACGAACACCGGTCCCGACAGTCCACCGCGACCGCGGCGCGTTGCCTCGGCGAGCATTCCGCCGGAGGGGTCGATGCCGACGACGAAACCGTTCGCCACCATGCCGGCCAGCATCCGGGTCACGTAGCCGTCGCCGCATCCCACGTCGAGGACCCGCTCGGTGCCGACACACCGAAGTGAGCTGATTGCCTCCTCTGCCATCGAGCGCTGCAGCGCGCTGATGTCGGCGTAGTCCTCGCCGCTCCACTCCGTCACGGTAGTCAGTAAACGCGCATCGATCAGACGCCCACAACCCGCCGTTTCGGGCGCTGTGGTGTCCGTACTGTAATCGCTTTGGTACATAGGTGTTTCAAGCAGGATGCGGGTCGCTGACATGATTGCGCGCATGGCGCGGGTGACACGTCGAGCTGTCTTGCAGGGCGGCGCGCTGGCGGCGGGTACCTACGCATTGGCGAATCTCTTGCAGCCCAGCGCGTCTCGGGCAGAACCACCGTCGCCCGCAGCCGCACCGACATACCTCACCGGCTCGTTTATCTCGGCCGCGCGCGGCGGCGTCGAGACCAACTGGGCAATCGCTCGACCGCCGGGACACACGCAGGCACTGCGCCCCGTCATCGCGTTGCACGGCCGGGACGGCAACGCGACGGAAGTGATGGATCTGGGAATTCCCGATGGCCTGGCGCACGTGGTCAACTCCGGCCTGCCGCCGTTTGCCGTTGTCAGCGTCGATGGCGGCAGCACGTACTGGCACAAACGTGCGTCGGGCGCGGACGCCGGGGCGATGGTCCTCACCGAGCTGCTGCCCATGCTCGCCACCCAGGGCCTCGACACCTCACGGGTGGCGTTCATGGGCTGGTCGATGGGCGGCTACGGTGCGCTGCTGCTGGGGGCCCGGCTCGGGCCTGGGCGGACCGCGGGTATCTGTGCTGTCAGTCCGGCGCTGTGGACGTCGTATTTGGCGACCGACGACGGCGCCTTCGACAGCTCCGCGGACTGGGCGGACAACACGGTGTTTGGACAGCCCGCGCTGGCATCGATTCCGATCCGCGTCGACTGCGGGACCGGCGACCGGTTCTACGCGGCTGCCCGCCAATTCGTCGCCCAGCTGCGCAGGCCGGTCTCCGGCAGCTTCTCCCCCGGCGGCCACGACGTGATGTTCTGGCGCGAGCAGTTGACCGACGAACTGAGCTGGCTGGCGTCCTGACCCGACGCTCCGCGCGCACCCACGTTCTGCCTGCCCGGCACTCCTCATGGCATGATCGCTGCTCGAGTGAACACAGTTGCGCCCACTGCACCGTCCCGACGCGGCAAGATTGCTCGCGCCGGTCGGCGCCGCGACTTTCGGCCCGACATCGAGGGCCTGCGTGCGGTCGCGGTTGTTGCCGTCGTCCTCTTTCACGCCGGCATCCCGGGGGTGAGCGGTGGGTTTGTCGGCGTCGATGTCTTCTTCGTGATCTCGGGTTTCCTGATCACCGGCCTTTTGTGGCGCGACGTCGAGGCGCACGGACGCATCCGGCTCGGCCGGTTCTACGGCGCGCGCGCCCGTCGTCTGCTGCCCGCCGCGGCCACGGTCATCGTCGTCACGGCCGTGGCCGCGACGGTGCTGGTGCCGCCCCTGCAGGCGCGCAGCGCGCTCGGCGATGCGATCGCGTGCGCGTTGTACGTCGGCAACTACCGCTTCGCGCTGCAGGGCACGGACTACCTGGCGGCCGACGCTCCTCCGTCGCCGCTGCAGCACTACTGGTCGCTCGGGGTGGAAGAGCAGTTTTACCTCGTTTGGCCGGCGCTGATCATCGCAACGGCGTGGCTGGTGCACCGCGGTACCCGTCGCCCCCGCCACGCGGCGCCGCGTTCCGCTGCGCCGTACGTGTTGGTCCTCTCGGCCGTCGCAGCCGTCTCGTTGGCGGTCTCGCTGGCCTGGACACACGCGTTGCCGTCGTGGGCGTTCTTCTCGTTGCCGACGAGGGCGTGGGAGCTTGCGGCCGGCGGGCTGGTAGCGATGACCCAGGCGTACTGGCGCCGTCTGACCGGTGTCGCCGCGCTGATCGGCGGCTGGGGCGGACTGACACTGGTCATCGCCACGTGCCTGGAACTTGGAAACAGAACGCCGTATCCCGGGACCGCGGCGCTGCTGCCGGTTCTCGGCACCGCGCTGGTCATCGGAGTCGGCTGCGCGGCACCCGACACCGGCCCTGAAAGGGGCGTTGCGCGGGCGTTGTCGCTACCGCTGATGCGGCTGATCGGCCGCGTGTCGTACTCGTGGTACCTGTGGCACTGGCCCGTGCTGCTGCTCGCACCGTCGTTTGTCGGGCATCAGCTCGGGCTCGCCGGCCGGCTGGCAGCCGTAGCGGTGTCCTTCCTGCTCGCCGTCTT
>JAFAWC010000157.1 GCA_019242135.1 Mycobacteriaceae bacterium
GGCGCTGGTGTGCATTGTCCGTGATATCCGCAGGGGAGGCAGGGAGGACGCCGAAATCCACGACGGCCACCGCCATGGCGGTGCGATGGTGTGGCTGCTGCTGGTGCCCGTCGTGCTGATCGCGTTCGTGGTTCCGCCGCCGATCGAGGCCAGCGGTGCGACTCCCGTCGCCACCGCCCGACCGCGTCAACGCGCGTTCCCGCCGTTGCCCGCCGGGCGCGCACCCACCATCCCGTTGCCTGAAGTCGTGATGCGCGCGGCCACCGACTCGGGGGCCTCGCTGGACAACCGGCTCATCACAGTCACCGGCTTCACGATGAAAGAGGGCGGCGCCGTGGACCTCGCCCGGGTGGTGATCGTCTGCTGCGCGGCGGACGCGCAGCTTGCCAGGGTGCACCTCGGCGGGCCCGGCGCGGCGATCGCCGACGGGTACCCCGCCGACTCCTGGCTGCGCATCGAGGCCACGTTGGTGAGCGGAAGCGCAACCGCCGCAACATCGTTCACGCCGACATTGACGGTCACCAACGTCACCAAGATCGATAAGCCCGCCAACACCTACGCCTACTGACGCTCCCCGGGCTGCGGTTTGATCCCGCCCAGCTGGGTCGTCAACGCGTCGGCCGCGGCCGTCAGGCCGCGCGCCCGGTCGGTGATCTCCGCGTCGGTGAGAGCCCGGCCGATCTGCAACGACGCCACCATCACCTGCCGCCGGTACTGATCGAACACCGGCGCCGAGATCACGCTGACGTCGTGGCGCCGGCGCGCCCCCCGCGTCTCGCTGCGCAGGTACACCCGCTCCCCGATGTCGGAGACGATCTCACCCAGCAGCGCCCGCAGTTCGTCGGGCAGGGTGTTGGACATGCCGGCCATCAGCGCATAAAGCCGCTGGCCGCCGGGGGTCAGCCGCTCGACCAGATAACCGTCGGCGCGGCATTCGGCGATGACGCGGTGCAGCCGCTCGGTGTCGGTGCGCAGCGGGATCGTCGGCTCCTTGGCCAGCCAGCTGCGCACGGCGTCGTCGTCCCACAGCACGAACATCAAGCCCACCGGCGGTGCGAACGGGTAGCTCTGCCCGACCTCGACCCCGACCCGGGCGCCGTGCGGTGCGACGAGTTCCAGCAGGGTGATCCGGCCCTCGACGACCGCCGACAGTGCCGCCGTGGTGGCGAAGCGCTCCGACAGGCGGAGTAGTTCCTCGCGTGCGGCCGGATTGACGCGCATCGATTCCTGCGCCCGGTGTCCGAGCGTGATCAACGCCGGCCCCAGCCGATAGGTCTTGTCCCGGCCGTCGCGGATCAGATAGCCGGCGTCGGTCAGCGAGCTGACGATGCCCAGGCAGGTCGGCTTGGACAGCTCGACGCGCCGCGCCAACTCGGAGACCCCGAACCGGTGTTCGGGATGGCGCGACATGAACTCGAGCACGCGAATGACACGGTCCGTCGGCGGGGACGCCCGCCCGGCGGCGTGGGTGGCTGCCATCCCCCGACCCTACCGTCCGTTACAAATATGAACCATGTAGGTCGGAATATTGACCAGAGTTAGAACGCGTTCTAGTCTCAACTGCGTGTACTCGGATCCGTTGGCCGCGGCGATCAGCGAGGCCGAGCAGCTGGTTGCAGCCGCGCCCCACATCGAAACCGAAGCCGATCTGCTCGAGGGCCTGCAGTATCTGGCGCAGGGCATCGCTGCGTGCACGCACGTGGCGTTTCACCACGACCGTGACCATCCGTTCTTTCTGAGTGGCACCGGTCCGTTCACGAAGATGGGCTTGGACAACCCCGACACCCTCTACTTCGGCACCCGTGTTCGGCCGGGCCACGAGTACGTGGTGTCCGGTGTCCGCGGCACCACCACCGACCTGAGCTTCCAGCTGCTAGGCGGGGAATACACCGATGACGGTGTGCCGGTCAGCGAGGCGGCCTTCGACGACCGGGAGCTCGACGTCGCTGCCGACGGCAGCTTCGAGTGGCGGTTCACTCCCAGCGGGCCGGCACAGCTCGTGGTGCGCGAGGTCTACGGCGATTGGTCGCAACGTCGCGGCACGATCGCGATCGCGCGGGTCGACACGGCGGGCACCGCGCCCGCGCCGCTGACCCGCGAGGCGATCGAAAAGCGCTACGCCGCAGCGGGTAAGCAGCTGGTGAACCGGATCAAGACGTGGCTGCAGTTCCCGCAGTGGTTCTACCTCAACCTGCCGGCCAACACGCTGGTCGCACCGCGCCTCACGCCGGGCGGTCTCGCGACCCAGTACTCGTCGGTGGGTCACTTCGACTTGACACCGGAGCAGGCGCTGGTGATCACGATCCCGCAATCCGACGCTCCCTACCTCGGCTTCCAGTTGGGCAGCATGTGGTACATCTCGCTGGACTACATCAACCATCAGACATCGCTGAATGCCGCTCAGGCCCAGGCCGATCCCGACGGCAAGGTCCGGATCGTGGTGTCCGACCGCAGTCCTGGCGTGACCAACTGGGTCCAGACCCTGGGCCATCCGAAGGGTTTTCTTCAGTTCCGCTGGCAGCGCGTGTCGCGGCCGCTGACCGAAGCCGACGGGCCCACGGCCGAATTGGTCGATTTCGATGCGGTGCCGGCGGCCCTGCCGTTCTACGAGCGCAACAAGATAACCGACCAGGACTGGCGGGAACGGATCGCTGCGCGGCAACACGCGATCGCCACGAGGATGCTGGGGTGACGATGCGCGACGGCTTACTCGACGGAAAAGTGGTGTGCATCAGCGGAGTGGGACCGGGGCTGGGCACCACGCTGGCCCGTCGATGCGCCGGCTCCGGTGCAGATCTGGTGCTGGCGGCGCGCACCGCGCAGCGACTCGACGACGTCGCCAAGCAGATCACCGACACGGGGCGTCGCGCGGTGGCCGTCCCCACCGACATCACCGACGAGGATCAGGTCCGCAATCTCGTCGATACGTCGCTGGCGGCCTACGGCCACGTCGATGTGCTGATCAACAATGCCTTCCGGGTGCCGTCCATGAAACCGTTGGCCAACACGACCTTTCAGCACATTCGCGACGCGATCGAGCTGGCTGTGCTGGGCGCGCTGCGACTGACTCAGGGCTTCACGCCCGCTCTGGCGGCGTCGCACGGCTCGGTGATCAACGTCAACTCGATGGTGATCCGCCATTCTCAGCCCAAGTACGGCGCCTACAAGATGGCAAAGGCGGCGCTGCTGGCGATGTCGCAGTCGCTGGCCAGCGAGCTCGGCGAGCAGGGAATCCGAGTGAATTCGGTGGCGCCCGGTTACATCTGGGGCGACACCCTGCAGGGCTACTTCAACCACCAGGCCGGTAAGTACGGCACCACCGTCGACCAGATCTATGCCGCCACCGCGGCGAACGCCGACCTCAAGCGCCTGCCGACCGAAGACGAAGTCGCCTCGGCGATCATCTTTTTCGCCAGCGATCTGTCCAGCGGCATCACCGGCCAGACGCTCGACGTGAACTGCGGGGAGTACAAGGCCTGATGGCCGAGCGCACCGACGTCGGCACGGTCGACGATCTGCTCTCCTCGGCGTCGCGGCTGGTCGGCCTCGACGACTTCGGCCCCGACGACGACAACTATCTGGAGGGTCTCGCCGTCATCCTCGAGTCCTACCAGCGCGACGCCGATCTGACGCCGTTCGGCAGCAAGACCTGCCGCGTGTATCTGCGCGGCGCGCTGGCCGCACGGCTGATGGCCCAGGCGGGGTGGAAGGAGCATCCCGAGTACGCCGACGTACCGGTGCACCGCCCGATCTTCGTCACCGGTCTGCCTCGCACCGGCACCACCGCGCTGCATCGCCTGCTGGGCGCCGATCCCGCGCATCAGGGATTGCAGTTGTGGCTGGCGGACTTCCCGCAGCCCCGGCCGCCACGGGAAACTTGGTCGGACAACCCGGTTTTCGCGCGTCTGAACGCGCAGTTCGAACAGCACCACGTGCAGAACCCAGAATTCATGGGCCTGCATTTCATGAGCGCTGACGAAGTCGAGGAATGCTGGCAATTGCTGCGCCAGTCACTGCACGCGGTCGCCTACGAGACGCTGGCGCACCTGCCCACGTACGCGCGCTGGCTGGACGTCCAGGACTGGACCCCGGCGTACCGCCGCTACCGCAAGAACCTGCAGCTGATCGGACTCAACGATGTTCCCAAGCGCTGGGTGCTGAAGAACCCGAGCCACCTGCATGCTCTTGACGCGTTGATGGCCACCTTCCCCGATGCGCTCGTGGTGCAGTGCCACCGACCGGCGGAGACGCTGATGGCGTCGGCGTGCTCGCTGGCCGAAGCCGCGACCGAGGGCTGGTCGAACGCGTTCGTCGGTGCGACGATCGGCGCCGACACGCTTGACACCTGGGCGCGGGGGCTGGAGCGATTCACCGCGGTTCGGGCCAGGCATGATCAGGCGCAGTTCTACGACGTTGAGTACGCCGATTTCGTCACCGATCCGATCGGCACCGTCGAGGGAATCTACAAATACTTCGGGCTGCCGCTGACCGAGCCGGCGCTGCAGGCGATGCACGAAATCCATGCGGAGAGCAGGAAAGGCCCGCGCGCTCCCAAACACACGTATTCGCTTGAAGATTACGGGCTGACGGTCGCACAGGTGAAGGCCCGGTTCGACGGCTTGGCCTGACTGCGGGTGGCCGGGACCGGTCAACCGTCCCCGGGTGACGGTGCCGTCGAGACCCGCTCCAAAATGCCTTCCGCGATCGCGTGTTCGATGCTGTCGGCCAGCTTCGGGCATGACTTGCTGCGCGCGGTCTGGCCACCCGACTGCCGCACCTCGGTAAAGTAGGCGCAGCGCTGGGAGGCATCTGAATTCCATTGCACCGATGTGTGTCCCGGACCAAGTTTTTTCACCAGCACCGAAACGTGACAGAACCGGCAGACCACTGGCTGCAGGCCCGTTGTGAGATAGCGTTCGCGGTCGCGCTGCGTCGCCGACTGCAGCGCCGCGGCCCGCCGCGGGTCGGATGCCGAAGCCGCCGAGCGCGCCCGGGTCTCCCGCGGGCCGTGGTGGTCATCGTCGTGTCCGCCGTGCACCAGCAGCATCGAGCGCGCCAGCGCGTCGATGTCCGGCATCTCGTGCTGCTCGTCGGGCGAACTCGCCCGGCCGTGCTGCTCTTCGCGCGAGTCGCTCATCGCGTCGTGTGCGCCTTGTCTTCGTCCTGGCGCCGCAGGTTTTCCTCGACCTCCTTGTGCCAGAGCTCGTTGGCCTTCGTCGTGTCCACCTCGATCTCGAACCGGTCGGTCATGTCTGACGTGACCTCGGCGACGTCGACATAGAACTGCTGATACCAGCGACGCATCTGATACACCGCGCCGTCTTCCTCAACCAGCAGCGGGTTATCGATGCGGGTCTTGTGCTTCCAGATCTCGACGTCCTGCAGGAAACCCTTGCTGACACCGACCGTCATCGCCTCGGCGAGCTTCTCGGTCATCGCCTCGTCCACGCCCTTGGGCTTCTCGACGATGACGCCCCACTGCAGCATGAACGAATCCTGGGTGACGGGATAGTGGCAGTTGATCAGGATCGACTCGGCCTTGTAGCCACCGTAGTTGTTGTGCAGCCAGTTGATCATGAACGACGGCCCGAAGTACGACGCCTCCGAATCCAGATGCGACTCGGTGTAGGCGGACCCGCCGAGGTCGACGTCGGGCCGGCCCACGTTGTGCAGGTACTGCGACGCGATGTGACCCTCGAACACGTTCTTGAAAAATGTCGGCAGACCGAAATGGATGTAGAAGAAGTGCGCCATGTCGGTGACGTTGTCGATGATGTCGCGGCAGTTGGAGCCCTCGATAAGCATCGAGTTCCACCGCCAGTCGGTCCACTCGCCGCCGGCCCATTCCGGGATGTCGGGAATCCGCACCTCGGGCTGCGGCGGATTGCCCTCATGGTCATGCCAGACGAACAGCAGCCCGGCGCGGACGTCGGTGTGCCAGGCGCGGGTGCGCGCCAGCCGCGGGGTCCGCTTCGCGTACGGCACCAGCTTGCACTTGCCGTCGCCGCCCCACCGCCAGTCGTGAAACGGGCACGCGATCTCGTCACCCTTGATGGTGCCCTGCGACAGGTTGCCGCCCATGTGCCGGCAGTAGCCGTCGAGGATCTTGACGTCGCCGGCCGAATCGGCGAAGACCACCAGCATGGTGCCGAACACGTCGACCCCGTGCGGCTCACCGTCGAGGTAATCCTTCACCGGTCCGAGGCAGTGCCAGCCCCGCGCGTACCTGTCCGGCAGCGTCCCGGTGTCGATGTCGCGAATGCCGCCGCCGGCGCTGTCCGTCGTCACTTGCGTGCCTCCAGTCGCTGTCCTCTAACTAGAACACGTTACAGTTTTACAGGTCTTATACGCAATAAATGCAGGCCGCCGGTGCTGTATATGTGACCTATGCCCCTCTTTGAATTCGACGGTTCGTCACCGAAGATCCACCCGGAAGCATTTATCGCACCCACGGCGGTGCTCGTCGGTGACGTGACCGTCGAGGCCGGCGCGTCGGTGTGGTTCAACACGGTGCTGCGGGCGGACTACGCGCCGGTGGTCGTCCGGGCGGGCGCCAACATTCAGGACGGATCCGTGCTGCACGCGCCGCCGGGCATTCCCACCGACATCGGCCCGGGCGCGACCGTGGCGCACATGTGCTGCATCCACGGGGCGCACGTCGGCGCCGAGGCGCTGATCGCCAACCACTGCACCGTGCTCGACGGCGCGGTGATCGGCGCCCGCAGCCTGATCGCCGCGCATTCACTGGTGGTGGGCGGCACCAAGATTCCCGACGAGGTGCTCGTCACCGGGGCACCGGCAAAGGTGAAGGGTCCGATCGCGGGCACCGCCGCGGAGATGTGGGTGAACGTCAACCCCGGCGAGTACCAAACCTTGGCCCGTCGCTACCGCGACGGCCTGACCCCCATCACCTAGCCCCCATCACCTAGCCCCTTCTCGTCGCTCCCTTCTCCCTCCCATCGCCGAACGTGCGCACAGCGCGAAAAAACCGCGAAATTTTCGCGCTAGCCGCACGTTCGGCGCCAAGGAAAGGTCGTGGGCGCTCAGCCCACCTTGCGCGCGGTCTTCGCGGCGCGGTCCACCTCCCAGTACCCGCGCAGCGCGGCCAGCTTGCCCTCGTCGTTGACCCGATAGGTGAACACGCCCTCGGCGGTGACCTGGTACCCGCCGGTCGTGATCACGATGTGGCCGACGTTGGCTTCCTCATTGCCGCACTGGAACGTGTCGGCGAAGTGGAATTCGAGTCCATTGGGAGCGATGGCCTTGTCCCAGAACGCCGAGATCTCGCCACGGCCGCGGTGGCCCTTGCCCTCCGGGTCGAAATGCGACGGCCCGACAGGGTCCTCCACGATGGCGTCGTCGGCGAACAGCGCCAGCCACGCCTCCTTGTCGTGAGCCATCGCCGCTTCGCGGGCCCGCTGCCCGGCGACGTGGGCAGAGAGAACTCCGGTCACGGCTTGTCCGCCCCGACCACCCACATCGAGTAGTACTGCGACCCGCCGCCGTAGGCATGGCCCAGCGCCTTGCGCGCGTCGGGTACCTGATGCGCCTCGCCCTTGCCCATCACCTGTATGGCAGCCTCGGCGAAGCGGATCAGCCCGGAGGCGCCGATCGGGTTGGACGACAGCACGCCGCCGGACGGGTTGACCGGAAGCCGGCCGCCGATCGCGGTCTCGCCGGCCTCGGTCAGCTTCCAGCCTTCGCCTTCTGGCATGAACCCCAGATTCTCCAGCCACATTGGCTCGAACCAGGAGAACGGCACGTAGATCTCGGCGGCATCGATCTCGTCGATGGGGCTGCTGATTCCCGCGGCCTTCCACAGCGCAGCGGCCGCGTCGCGGCCGGCCTGCGGGTTGACCTGATCGCGGCCGGAGAAGGCCAGCGGCTCGGTGCGCAGCGCCGTGGCATGGATCCACGCCACCGGTTGGCCGTCGGCGACACGCGCGTCGGCGATTTCCTCGTTGCCGATCACCACCGCGCACGCGCCGTCGGACGACGGGCACGTCTCGTCGAATCGGATGGGATCCCAGAGCATTTGCGATGACAGCACCTTCTCCAGCGTGATGTCGGGTTGCTGCAGATGCGCCAACGGGTTCTTGCTTCCGTTCAGCCTGTCCTTGACCGCCACCATCGCACCGATGTGCGTCGGCGCACCGGACCGGCGGATGTATGCGCGCACATGCGGGGCGAAGTAACCGCCTGCCCCGGCGCCGACCGGTTTGGTGAACGGCACCGGAATCGACAGCGCCCACATCGCGTTGGACTCCGACTGCTTTTCCCACGCCATCGCGAGTACGCGCCGGTACTTGCCCGACTCCACCAAACTGGCCGCGACGACACCGGTGGACCCGCCCACCGAGCCGGCGGTGTGCACCCGGATCAACGGCTTGCCGGTCGCACCGACAGCGTCGGCCATGAACAGTTCGGGCATCATCACGCCCTCGAAGAAGTCGGGCGCCTTGCCGACGACCACGGCGTCGATGTCGTCGAATGTCGAGCCGGAATCCGCCAATGCCTTGTCGATGGCCTCGCGCACCAGCCCGTTCATCGACACGTCCTGCCGTTTGGCGACGTACTTCGTCTGCCCGGTGCCCAGCACCGCCGCCAGTTGCCCACTCACTGCACTGTCTCCTCTTCGCGCACGCGGCTCATCCGCACTGTCTCCTCTTCGCGCACGCGGCTCATCGGTGCCCCTCCAACACAGCGACCAGATTCTGCTGCAGCGCCGGCCCGCTGGTAGCGTGCGCCAGCACCCGCTGCGCCGAGCCCTCCCAGATGCGCTGGGCCGCAAAACCTATGCGCTCCAGCCCGGCGGAGAACATCGGATTGGCCGCCAGCGGTCCGCCTGACGGGTTCACCTTCGCCGACGACGGCAGCCCGATCGCCTCGGCGAGAATCAGATGCTGATGGGTGAATGGCGCGTAGATTTCGGCGACCTCGATCGACGCGACGTCACCACCGGA
>JAFAWC010000276.1 GCA_019242135.1 Mycobacteriaceae bacterium
GCAGGCCGAAAGTGGAGGAGTCCATGATCACCGAGGGCGCTTTGCTCATGACCGTGTAGATCCCCGGGGGGGTCCAGAACGACAGCGTGCGCCCGCCGATCGTCTGGGTGCCGCCCATCCCCATGGAGGTCGGCATGGTGCGCACCAGCGCACCGTTGTTGTAGACGCTGACCTGTTTGGTGGCGTCGTCGGCGATGGAAACGTGGGCGTCGCCGATGCGGAACGACACCTGGGTGTCTTCCTGACCAAAGAGCCCGTCGCCGAGCTGGATGCCATAGATCTGCGCTCGCGCGGTGACGGTGGTGCCGGCTGCGTAGTACCGCTCGGGTCGCCAGTGCGCATTCTGGTCGTCGACCCAGTACCAGGACCCGGGCACCGGCGGAGATGTCGTGACGACCAGTCGCCGCTCCGCGCCGGCCCGGTCGGTGATCGCTTCATCGAAGTGCGCGACGATGACCGTGCCGATTCCGTAGGTGCCGCCGTCGTGCAGCGTGGCACCCGAGGTGGTGGTCAGTGACACCTTGGTTTGGTTGGCTGGGCTCAGGGTCGAGAAGGTGGAGGTCTCTGTCGCCGGTGTGCCGCCGCTGCCGCGACTGGTCACCGTCAGGGTGTAGGTGCGCCCGTATCCCAACGGCATGAGCGGTTTCCAGAACGTGTTGTCGGGCGTCATGATGCCCTCGACGGGCTTGCCCGCGTCGTTGACCATTCTCACCCCGGTCAGTGTGCCGTCGTCGGCCTTCACCGACACGTGGTCCAGGGGATCGATGTTGCGGCTGCCGGCAGGCGGGGTGATCATGACGACCGCCGGCGCCGCCGACGGCGCCGGCGGCGTGACGGCGGCCGACGGTGCCCGGCACCCGATCGGACAGGTCGGCAACAGTCGGCTCGGGCCGGCCGCCAGCACGGCGCTGATGATGAGGAAGGCGGCAAGGCACAGCGTGCGCAATCGCCGCGTGCGTGCGGGCTCGTGCGCCGCATGAGCCGTCGCGGCGGTGGCGGTCTGCGAATCCGTCATTGTCTGCGGTCATCTCCCGCGGGCAGCCATACCCTGGGTGGTTGGTTTTCTAACGCAGCGGGGGGAGCCGTCGGGGCCGCGGTGGCGACGATCCGAACGCGGCAGGCCGAGTTCGTCGAAACTGTGTATTTATGCGGACTCTCTCATGTATTTTTCAGGTTCGTAGTCGCGTTCCAACCCGTCCCCACCAGCAAGGGGTACTCATGACCGCTTCCCGCCGCCTGCGACTGGTCCTGTCAGTCGCGACTGTGGTAACCACTGTGGCCGCCACACTCATGGGCTTCCATGCCCAGAAGGCCCAGGCCTTCTTCATCCAGAACCACGAGTTGATCACCCGCAACGCACTGCCGGCGAACCAGGTCAGCAGTGATGCCATGCTCCAAATCCTGGTCGGGCCACCACCGGGCGCCGGCGACGTCGGGGCCGACGCGTTCGCGACAGATGAGTGGCGACACCTCGACAACTCGGTCACCCCGGCCGACATTTGCACCCGGGCGATGACCGCGTGGAACACCTACTCACCGATCCTGCTGAGCGGATCGAAACTCGCCGGGGCGGGTTTGGTGAACGGCCCGGCGGCCCGCGCGGCGTTCGGCGGCCTGCTGCACGCGCAACAGGACTTCTACGCTCACTCCAACTGGGTGGAAGACAACATCGCCGCCGGCGACCTGAACCGGATAGCTCCGCAGATCTTCCCCACCTGCAACCCGTCGGACTTCCCGGCTGATCTGCACACCGGGTACTACAGCATCAACTTCTCGCAGCAGTTCCCGCTTCAGGGCTGCCCGCCGGACGGTCCGCCACCCCCGTTCCAGGAGTGCCACCTGACGCTGAACAAGGACGGCCCGGGCACCATCCGTGGTAGCCAGCCCGTGCCCGGCACGAACATGGTGAACTACGACCTGGCGGCCCAGCTCGCTACCACGGCCACCACGAACCTGTACAACCAGTTGCGCGCCTGGCTCGTCCAGAACAACGGGGATCAGGCCACCAACCTGTTGTTCCAGACCGGCGGACCCCAGTGGGTGCTGCCCGCGCTGGGCAGCGTGTACCAGGGCACGACCGGAAACTAAAGCCGCCCCTGACATAGCGGCCGCCCCCGGGCGCGGCCGCTATGTCAGCGACACCCTGCCCATGATGAGGTCGATGAGCGGCTTACCTGGTGGGTACGACCCGGTTGACGATGACATCACGTGACCGTTGTCGACGAGCAGGTTGATGCCGCTGATGCC
>JAFAWC010000360.1 GCA_019242135.1 Mycobacteriaceae bacterium
TGAGGTCAATGCGTTTCGCCATGGGATTCTTCCTGTCGAGTTCTACCGTCGGGCCATCAGGCTGCCCGAGACCAGTCCGGCAAGCAGATTGAGGATTGCGACGATGATGATCAGGGTCAGCGCAGCGCCCCAGATCCTCAAGAAGCCGGCGTGTTGCGGGTTGGTCAGTTCGGTGTAGATAAGCAACGGCAGCGATGCCATGTTGCCGTGGAAGATGTCGAAGTTGATCGCGCGGCTGTAGCCCACGAGGACCAGCACCGGCGCGGTTTCGCCGATCACCCGCGCGATGGACAGCAGCACGCCCGAGATGATGCCCGGCAGTGCTGTCGGCACAACGACCCGCAAGATCGTGATCCACTTGGCAATGCCCAACGCGTAGCTGGCTTCCCGTAGCTCGTCGGGTACCAGCTTGAGCATTTCCTCGGTCGAGCGGACCACGACGGGCAGCATCAACAGCACCAGCGACAGCGCGACCGCGAATGCGCTCTGCTCGAAGCCCAGGGTCGCGATCCACAGCGCGAAGATGAACAGTGCGGCCACGATCGACGGCACCCCGGCGAGAACGTCGACCATGAACGTCGTCACGCGGGCCAGCGGGCCGCGACCATACTCAACGAGGTAAACGGCGGCCATCAAGCCCAGCGGGACAGCCAGAATCGCCGCCACACCCGCTTGCACGAGGGTCCCGTAGATCGCGTGATACACCCCGCCGGCGAACTGTTCGGGCAGCACGCCCTGCAGCGAATGCGACCACCAGGTGTTCCTCGTGACCCCGTACCAGCCACGCTGAATGACCACCCACAACACCCAGACCAGCGGGATAACCGCGATGACGAACGCGAGCACGAACAACACGGCGGCAACGACGTTCTTGATCCGCCGGGAAGGAGTGAGCGGGCGGAAGGTCGGGGCCTTGACCGGCCGGTCGAGCGCGGCAGTGCTCATCCGTTGACCTTTCCGCCAGCGACCGCACGGGCGGCCGCGTTGACAACGAATGTCAGCACGAACAACACGAAGCCTGCCGCGATGTAGGCGCCCGTCGGCAGGGGCGAACTGAATTCGGCTGCGGCCGAAGCGATCTTCGAGGCGAAGGTGTATCCGCCGTCGAACAGCGACCAGTTCCCAGGTTGCGCCGCGGACCGCAGGATGATCAGCACGGCAACGGTTTCACCCAGCGCACGACCCAAACCGAGCATCGAAGCCGCGATCACGCCGCTGCGACCGAACGGCAGCACCGTCATCCGCACGACCTCCCACTTGGTGGCCCCGAGCGCCTGTGCGGCCTCAATGTGGGGATGCGGCGTTTGGCGGAAGACCTCGCGGGACACCGACGTGACGATCGGCAGGATCATCACTGCCAGCACGATGCCGGCGGTGAAGATCGTGCCACCACCGGCCAACGACACGTTGCCCTGTTTGAACAGAAACAGCCAATTGAGGTGCTTGTTCAAAAACGTGGCGAACGGCTCCAGCTTGGGCGCCAGCACGAAGATGCCCCACAACCCGAAGATGATCGACGGGACCGCGGCGAGCAGATCGACCATCACACTGAACGGCCGCGCCAGCCGGGTCGGCGCGTACTGCGTCAAGAACACCGCGATGCCGATCGACACCGGCACCGCAAGCACCAACGCGAACACCGAACTGAGCACCGTGACCACGAACAGGTCGCGGATACCGAAGAACAAGTTGTTGGCGTCGTTGGTGTCGAACTTCCACTCGGTGAAGAAGTTGGCGTGGTTGGCACGCAGCGACGGCACCGCTTTGATCAGAAGGAAGATCGCGATCAGCGCGATCGCAATCACGATCGTCAGACCCGCGGCGATCGCGATGCCTTTGAAGATCCGGTCCCCGAGCCGCCGCGTGCCTCCGCCGGTGGCCGTCACCGTGGGCGTCGGCGCGTTCGGGTCGTCCATGCCAGGAATTGTGCCCCCGTCCGGGGTCGCTGCGCTGGGCAACGACCCCGGGGGGCGGATTTCCGGTTGTAGGCCCATCGTGACCTCAAATCAGGCGATGGCGTTCACCGCTGCCGACAACTTCGGCTTGAACGCGTCGGGAATCGGGATGTAGCCGTTGTCGGCCAACCCGTTCTGGCCGGCACCGATCGCCGTCTGCAGGAAGGCCTTCACTGCCTGACCGGTTGCCGAGTCCGGGTACTTCGAGCACACGACCTCGTAGGTCGCCAGCACGATCGGATACGCGCCGGCCTGCGTCGGCTTGTAGAACGACGAGGTGTCAAGCACCAAGTCGTTGCCCTGTCCCTTGACGGTGGCGCCCGCGATCGTCTTGCCGACGCTGTCGACGGTGATTTCGACCGCGTCCTTGCCCGCGGAGGTGACGATCTTGGCCATGTTGAGGTTCTGCGCCTTGGCGAACGACCACTCGTTGTAGGTGATCGAACCGTCGGTGTTCTTGATGGCAGCCGATGTTCCGTCGTTGCCCTTGGCGCCCTCACCGACGCCGCCGTTGAACGTCTTACCGGCGCCCTTGCCCCAGGCACCGTCGGAGGCCACGTCCAGATACTGCTGGAAGTTGTCCGTGGTCCCGGACTGGTCGCTGCGGAACACCACGTGGATGGGCGTGGCGGGCAGGTTCGCGCCCGGGTTCAGGTTCTTGATCGCGGGGTCGTCCCACGACGTGATGCCGCCATTGAAGATCTTCGCTGCGGTCGGACCGTCGAGGATCAGCGAGTCGATGCCCTTGACGTTGTAGGTGATCGCGATGGGGCCGAACACGGCCGGCAGGTTCCAGGCCGCCGAGCCGCATCGCTTCTGGGCCGCGTCATACTCGCCCTTTTCCTGGTTCAGCGGGGAGTCCGAACCGCCGAAATCCGTTTGATTGCCCGTGAATTCACTGATCCCGGCGCCCGAACCGTTTGCCGTGTAGTTCAACGTCTGGCCCGAGCATGCCTGTTCGAATGCGTTGACGAATCGGGTCATCGCATTGGCCTGTGCCGTGGAACCACTGGACTTCAACGTTTTCTTTCCGCCACAGTTCACCTGAGAAGCGGGCGCACCCGAGGTCGGGCTGGATCCAGGCGACGCGGTGTTGCTGTTGTTGTTACTGCCGCATCCCGATAGCACCAGGGCACCCACAGCCAGCAGGCTCATCGCGGCGCCAGGTCGGTTGAGCTTCACGTAACTCCTTGACGAGTCAGGGTGACGAACAGGCGCATTACGCCACCGGTCGGGCCGAGCCACGGAACGTCGTTCCGCTGAGCAGATCCGTGCTGCTCGGGACCAAAACCTATGGGCCCACTGTGAATACACACCCCCACCAAGATGAACGACAGATGAACCGGGCCGCTGGGCGACGCTCTGCGCGGCGGCGGCGAGGGGTGGCCCTTTGTGCGGCCGCGCCCTCACCCCGCCGAATAGGCCGTGTCCACCGCGGAGACCTCGAAGCCGAGCCGCTGGTAGGTGCGCACCGCCGCGGTGTTGTCGGCCTCGGTGTAGAGCATCACGGTCGGGTCCGGTTGGCTGCCCAGCCGCGCGGCGAGATGATGCAGCCCGACCAGCGTCAGCGCGCGTCCCAGCCCGCGGCCCTGCTCGCCCGGATCCACGCCGAGCACGTAGACCTCGCCCAGACCGGGATGGTCAAGATGCACCTTGGTCCAGTGAAAACCCGCGAGCCGGTCGGTGCGCTCGTCGAACGCCAGGAACAGGCCGTCAGCCTCGAACCAGGGCTGGGATCGTCGCTCGGCGATGTCGTCCGGCGTCCACCCGCCCTGCTCCGGATGCCAGGGGAACGCGGCGTTGTTGACCCGCAACACTTCGGGGTCGTCGGCTGGGCCACGGTAGGTGCGCACCTGCACGCCTGCCGGAATCACGGCGGGCGGCACATCTCGCAGCGGTCTGCGCATCTGCCACAGCTCGCGGACGGGCGTCAGCGCCATCGCGGCGGCGGCGGCGCGTGCCGGCGCGAGTTTGCCGTGCGCCCAGACGCGCGTGGTGTCGCCGCCGTGGGCCATCGCGGCCCGCACCATCGCCGAACCGATGCCGCGCCGGCGCGCGTCGGGGGCGACCACCAGCTCTGCGACCGGGCCGGCACGGTCGGTGGCCGGCGCGAGGTTGAGGTAGCCGACGACCCGGTGTGCGTCCGTCGCCAGCAGGTGGCGCGTGCGCCGCAACGGGAGTTCCCGCAGCACCTGCTCGCCGAGGGGGCCGACGCCGTCGGTGCGGGTGGCGGCGGCGATCACGTCACGAATCTGCCGCTGCTCGGCTGGCGCCAGGGTCTGCTGCCAGTCGATGTCCGTCACGAAGTGTGCAGCGGATCCGGCAGCAGGTCGTCGGCCGGCGCGAATGCGGCCTCGGCGCCGTCCTCGTCGAGCTCGGTATCGGGCGCCGGCCGCCCGCGGGCGGGGCGCACCGCCTTGTAGCCGACGTTGCGGACGGTGCCAATCAGCGACTCGTGTTCGCTGCCGAGCTTGGCGCGCAGCCGTCGTACGTGCACGTCGACCGTGCGAGTGCCGCCGAAGAAATCGTAGCCCCACACTTCCTGCAAGAGCTGGGCGCGGGTGAACACCCGACCGGCATGTTGCGCGAGGTATTTCAGCAGCTCGAATTCTTTGTACGTCAGATCCAGCGGCCGGCCACGCAGCCGCGCGGTGTAGGTGCCCTCGTCGATCACCAGCTCGCCGAGAGTGATCTTGCCCATATTCTCCTGGTTGGCCACACCGCCGCGACGGCCAACGAGCAGCCGCAGCCGCGCGTCGATCTCGGCCGGCCCCGTGCCCGGCAGCAGGATATCGTCGAGCCCCCAATCGACGTTGATCGCGACCAGGCCACCCTCGTTGACGACGGCCACGACCGGCACCGCGGTACCGGTGCTGCCGAGCAACCGGCACAGGCCGCGGGCGGCGGCCAGGTCGGTGCGTGCGTCCACGAGTGCGATGTCGGCACTACCGGCTTCCAGCAGCGAGGAAACCTCGCTCGGCGCCGTGCGCACGGTGTGCGCCAACAGCGACAGCGACGGTAGCACCGACTCGGGGTGCGGATCCCCGGTGAGCAGCAGTAAATCCAACACACCCTCCAGCGCGCGGGTCGGCGCGGCCGACTCGTACGGACGGTGCCCGTTGCGGTCCTCGGCTCCGCGCGATCATCTAACGATAACCCGCGACCTGCGAGTTAGCCGTGCTGACCGCTGGCCTGCGCCACAATGTGCGGGTGCGCGCGCTGCTCATCGGGACGACCGCGATGATCCTCGCGCTCGTCTGCGGGGCCGTCGCAGCCGACTTCGGCGCCGCGATCTACGCCGAATACCGGCTGGCCCGGACCCTTCGCGCCGAGGCGGGACTGGGATTCGATCCGTGGGTCGGCATTCTGCGCTTCCCGTTCATTCCGCAGGCACTCGCCCAGCACTACAAGCAGGTCGAGTTCAAGGCCAGCGGCGTCGAGCGACCGATCATCGGTGAAGCGACGTTGGAGGCGACGCTGTATTCGATCGACCTGGCGCAGGCCTCCTGGCTGATCCGGCCCGAGGCTCCGCTGCCGGTCGGCAAGGCGGAAAGCCGGATCCTCATCGACTCCACACACCTCGGCCGTTTCATGGGCATCAATGACTTGCTGGTCGAGGCCCCGCCGAAGGACATCAACGACGCTACCGGCGGCACGACCGAGTCGGGGATTTCGAGCAGCATCGGGCTGGTGTTCACCGGTACCCCGAAGGCCGCCGGCTTCTACGACCGGGTCAGCGTCTCGGTGAACCTGTCGATGGCCGGCCCCGATCGCTCCACCTTGGTGCTCACCGCGACGGGAGTCATCACCGGCCCGGCCACCGCGGACCGCACAGTGCCCGACGACAAGCTCGGTGCGGTGCTCACCGCCTTCAGCAAGAGCCTGCCTGCGCAGAAGTTGCCGTTCGGGCTGGCTCCCGACCGGGAAGGCGTACGGGGCTCCGACGTGATCATCGAGGGCATCGCCGAGGGACTAACCCTGCGCCTCGACGAGTTCAAGATGACATGAGCTCCTCTGTGGTCGCGGTGCTGTGCCTGATCGGTGTTGCTCTCGGCGCCGCGGCGGCGGTCGGCCTGCTCATCAAGCGCCGCTCCGGCAAGCTGCGGGAAACCTCCGGTCAGCGGGATCGGCCGGTCGACGGCGCCGATCTGGGGCTGTCCACGACGGGCCCCACGGTCGTGCACTTTTCCGCGGTGTGGTGCGGACCCTGCGGGGCGGTGCGGCGGGTGGTCGACGAAGTGTGTCGAGAGCTTCCGGACGTGGCCCACCGGGAGATTGACATCGACGCGAATCCCGCAGCAGCGCGTAGCCTTTCGGTGCTGTCGCTGCCGTCGACGTTCATCTTCGACTCCGGCGGCCGGCAGAGGTATCGCACGGCCGGCGTTCCCAAGGCCGCTGACCTGCGGTCTGCCCTGGTACCGCTGTTGGCCCGACCCCGCGGCCATTAGGTAAGATCGCCGACGTGTTGACCCGCCTGGAGCAGACGCTCACCAAGCGCCGCGCAGTGGATCTGTGCCGCACCGCGGGTTGTTTCTGTTGCTGTTGCCGCTGACCCCCCGGTCAGCGGCGTGAGCCGCGCCTTTCCCGCCAGCTCGGACAGCAACAGGAGTATCTGTATGTCGACAACCGCCACCGAAGTAGATGTCCGCGGTCCCCGCTTCGCCGCCTGGGTCACGACCGTGGTGCTGGTGGTGACGCTGGTGACGTCGGCTATCAGTGCGCAGGCCGCGACGGTCATCCTGGGCCTGCAGGCCGTGGTGTTCGCGGTCAGCGCCCTGCGAGGGCCACGGCGCAGCCCCTACGGGCTTCTCTACGCCGGGGTCGTCGCGCCGCGGCTGGGCCCCGTCACCTCGCGCGAGGCGGTAGCGCCGCTGAAGTTCGCCCAACTGGTGGGCTTCGTCTTCGCGGCGATCGGCGTCGTCGGGTTTGCCACCGGGGTGTGGACGCTCGGCGCAATTGCGACGGCGTTCGCGCTCGTCGCCGCGTTTCTCAACGCCGCGTTCGGCATCTGCCTGGGCTGTCAGCTATATCCGCTGCTGGTCCGGCTGCAGGGGCGGCAGATCCCGCAACGAAAGGAAATACATGTCTCGCTCTGAAGTCCTGGTCACCGCCGACTGGGCCGAGAGCAATCTCAACGCCCCCAACACGGTATTCGTCGAAGTGGACGAAGATACCAGCGCATACGACAACGGGCACATCGCAGGCGCGGTGAAGTTGGACTGGCGCACCGACCTGCAGGACCCGGTCGTGCGGGACTTCGTCGACGCCGAGCAGTTCTCCAAGCTGCTCAGTGAGCGCGGCATCGCCAACGACGACACCGTGATCCTCTACGGCGGCAACAACAACTGGTTCGCGGCGTACGCGTACTGGTACTTCAAGCTGTACGGGCACGACGACGTCAAGCTGCTCGACGGCGGCCGCAAGAAGTGGGAGCTGGACGGGCGCCCGCTGTCCACCGACGCGGCGCAGCGCAACTCGACGAGCTACACCGCCAAGCAGCCGAACAACGCGATCCGCGCGTTTCGCGACGAGGTGCTCGCGGCAATCGGCAAGAAGAACCTCGTCGACGTGCGCTCCCCTGACGAGTTCTCCGGAAAGATTCTGGCGCCGGCGCACCTGCCGCAGGAGCAGAGCCAGCGGCCCGGCCACATTCCGAGTGCCATCAACGTGCCGTGGAGCAAGGCGGCCAACGAGGACGGCACCTTCAAGTCCGACGACGACCTGACCAAGCTGTACGCCGAATCGGGTCTCGACGACTCGAAGGAGACGATCGCGTACTGCCGGATCGGGGAACGCTCGTCGCACACCTGGTTTGTGCTCCACGAGTTGCTCGGGCACGGGAATGTCAAGAACTACGACGGAAGTTGGACCGAATACGGCTCTCTGGTGGGGGCCCCGAT
>JAFAWC010000185.1 GCA_019242135.1 Mycobacteriaceae bacterium
ACCATCAGCCGGCCGACGACATCCTGGCCGTTCCCGACGACTTCTACACCGACCTGGGCCTGGCGGCGCTGATCAGCCCACTGAGGCTACGCGGCATGTCCGCCATGCTGGCCAGAATCAAACGCCGCCTGCGCAACGGCGACGACCCGTAACGAACGTGCGCTCAGCGCGAAAAAAGTCGACAAATCTCGCACTGACCGCACGCTCGGCGCGCAGACACCACAGCCAGAGTCCCAGACACGCGCCGCACTACACAGACCGGCTCCACGCGCCCACATGACCGACGCTTAGACTGCCTGCGGACCTGTTCTTAAAGACGTTTCTTAGACTATGGCCCAAGCGACTATGCCCAAAGTGACTATGCCCGTACGAACGGCCCCGATCAGGAGGCGCAGTGCCTAATCACGCCAGCTCTCGGATCTCCAAGGTGCTCGTCGCCAACCGCGGCGAGATCGCGGTCCGCGTGATAAGGGCTGCTAAGGACGCCGGGCTTCAGAGCGTGGCGGTGTACGCCGAACCCGACGCCGACGCGCCACACGTGAGGCTCGCCGATGAGGCGTTCGCCCTGGGCGGTCAGACTTCCGCCGAGTCATATCTGGACTTCGCGAAACTCCTGGACGCGGCCGCCAAGTCGGGTGCCAACGCGGTCCATCCCGGCTACGGCTTCCTTTCGGAGAATGCCGACTTCGCGCAGGCCGTCATCGACGCCGACCTGATCTGGATCGGTCCCAGCCCGCAGTCGATCCGCGATCTCGGCGACAAGGTCACCGCTCGCCACATCGCCGCCCGCGCGCAGGCGCCGCTGGTGCCGGGCACGCCGGATCCGGTCAAAAACGCCGACGAGGTGGCCGCGTTCGCAGAGGAACACGGGCTGCCGATCGCGATCAAGGCGGCGTTCGGCGGGGGCGGCCGGGGCATGAAGGTGGCCCGGTCCATCGACGAGATCCCCCACCTGTTCGAGTCGGCAACCCGCGAGGCGACCGCCGCGTTCGGCCGCGGCGAATGCTTTGTCGAGCGTTACTTGGATAAGCCCCGCCATGTTGAGGCGCAGGTGATCGCCGACCAGCACGGGAACGTCATCGTGGCCGGCACCCGTGACTGCTCTCTGCAGCGCCGCTACCAGAAACTGGTCGAGGAGGCACCCGCGCCCTTCCTCACCGACGCCCAGCGCAAGGAGATCCACGAGTCAGCCAAGCGCATCTGCAAGGAGGCGCACTACTACGGCGCGGGCACGGTCGAATACCTGGTGGGCCAGGACGGTCTGATCTCGTTCCTCGAGGTCAACACCCGGCTGCAGGTGGAGCACCCGGTCACCGAGGAGACCGCCGGCATCGACCTGGTGTTGCAGCAGTTCAAGATTGCCAACGGCGAGAAGCTGGACCTCACTGAAGACCCGACGCCGCGCGGGCATGCCATCGAGTTCCGGATCAACGGCGAGGACGCCGGCCGCAATTTCCTGCCCGCCCCCGGTCCGGTCACCACGTTCGCGCCGCCGAGCGGGCCCGGCGTTCGGCTGGACTCGGGTGTGCAGAGCGGTTCGGTGATCGGTGGGCAGTTCGACTCGATGCTTGCCAAACTGATCGTGTACGGCGCCAGCCGTGCGGAGGCGCTGGCCCGCTCGCGGCGCGCGCTCGACGAATTCGAGGTTGAGGGGCTGGCGACGGTGATTCCGTTCCACCGTGCGGTGGTGTCCGATCCGGCGTTCATTGGTGACGGCGAGAGCTTCTCGGTGCATACCCGATGGATCGAGACGGAGTGGGACAACACGGTTGAACCGTTCACTGGTGGCGAGCCTCTCGACGAAGACGAGACGCTGCCGCGCCAGAAAGTCGTTGTCGAGGTCGGCGGCCGCCGCCTTGAGGTGTCGCTGCCCGGCGACCTCGCGCTGAGTAACGGCGCCTCCTCCAGCAGTGCCGACGTCATCCGCAAGAAGCCCAAGCCCCGCAAGCGTGGATCACACGCCGGCGCAGGCACTGCCTCCGGTGACGCCGTCACCGCGCCGATGCAGGGCACGGTGGTGAAGGTCGCCGTCGAGGAGGGCCAAGAGGTCAGCACCGGTGATCTGGTCGTTGTGCTGGAGGCGATGAAGATGGAGAACCCGGTGACCGCGCATAAGGACGGCACGATCACCGGACTGGCCGTCGAAGCCGGCGCCGCGATCACCCAGGGCACCGTTCTCGCTGAGATCAAGTAAGAGAAGAAAAGAAGAGGGGAAACGGTCACGCGCGACGCCGTCTTAAAACTAGGTGAGAACGTGGCTCGCTGTCATCATTCCTAGTTGTTTCCGGCGCGAGACCGGAGTAGGTTCGAACCAAGGTTGAGTTCACAGCCTCAGCGGAGCGCGTCTCGGGCTCGCAGGACTAAGCAAGAAGTTCCCTGCTCGTGGGGCTGGATGTCCGGCGCTTTTGCCATCTATGCACGACACATGGAGTCGTCAATGCGTGCTGTTCAGAACACAATGCACAGTCTCGACCAACTGTCCGCAAAGGGCGTGTGCTTGACCGCTCACCCGCTTGAGGGTGCCACCGTAGTTATCGTCACTGGCGAGTTGGATGCCTGCAACATCGATCACCTGACCGACTTCACCCGGTCTTGCCTCGCCAGCTGCCGCTCACTGATCCTCGACCTCAGCCACTTGGATTTCCTTGGCGCGCAAGGTATCCGCAGTCTGCACATGATCGCGCAAGATTGCGAACGAAAAGAAGTCCACTGGGCTGTGGTGCCGTCTCGGCCGGTGTCGCGGCTCCTGCGCATCTGCGACGAGCATGGGCAGGTGCCGTCGGTGTCATCGATTGACGAAGCCCTGGAACACTTTTCGGGCCTTGCGAGCACAGCGCGCGGGCTACTGCAACTCGTCTCGAAGCCGAGCTAGCGTCCGCGCCAGCAGGCGCGACACGTGCATCTGCGAGATGCCGACGCGTTCGGCGATCTGACTTTGCGTCAGTGACTCGAAGAACCGCAGCACGATGACGGTGCGTTCTCGCTCGGGCAGCGCATCGAGCAGCGGCCGCAGTGCTTCATGGTTTTCGATGCGGTCGAGGTTGGTGTCCTGGCTGCCCAGCGTTTCGCTGAGCGGTGGCGCCTCGTCGTCGCCGCCGCCGGCGCTGTCCATCGACAGCGTGTTGTAACCGCTGCCCGCGATGAGTGCCTCCACCACCTCGTCGCGGTCCAGCTCCAGGTCGGCCGCCAGCTCCGAGGGTGTCGGCGCCCGGCCCAACCGCTGCGACATC
This sequence comes from Mycobacteriaceae bacterium, assembly GCA_019242135.1. Taxonomy (GTDB): domain Bacteria; phylum Actinomycetota; class Actinomycetes; order Mycobacteriales; family Mycobacteriaceae; genus Mycobacterium. The sequence continues at coordinate 3,231 of JAFAWC010000185.1, forward strand.
TCGGCGGTCGCGCTGCCCAACTGCAGGTGCAGTTCCTTCAGTCGGCGCGGAACCTTGACCGCCCAGCTGTTGTCGCGAAAGTGGCGCCGGACCTCACCCATGATTGTCGGCACGGCGAACGACACGAAGTCGCTGCCGCATTCGACGTCGAATCGGTTCACCGCGTTCACCAGCCCGAGCCGTGCCACCTGGGCAATGTCTTCGCGCGGTTCGCCACGGCCGTCGAATCGGTGGGCGATGTGCTCGGCGAGGGGCATGCACCGCCGCACGATGTGCTCACGGGCTCGCTCCCGTTCCAAAGAGTCGACAGGTAGCGCGTTGAGCTTCCGGAACATCTCCGGGACGTCGGCGTATTCAGAACGGGTTCGCGGTGACGAACTTTCTTTCACCTGGTGTTATCCAGCCGTCTAGCGATCATTGTGATCCCGAATACAGCGCCTGGGTCACCTACGTCGGCACCGTCGCGGAACGTCTCCAGGCCGTCGATGAGTGAACTGATGACGTGCCAGCTGAAGGTGCCGGGCCGCAGCACGTCCTCGCCCGTGCACGGCGCCGACACCGCAACCCACAGATCCTGCTCGCGGGGACGCACCACGACCGTAAGAACTGACTCCGGAACGGCGCACCGGATCAACGCGGTACAGGCTTCGTCGAGCGCCAGCCTCAGGTCGGCGACGGCGTCGAGATCGAGATCTTCCAGCGTGCCCAGCGCCGCCACGAGGGTGCGAACCACGGCGAGGCTCTCCAGCCGTGCCGGCACCCGGAACTCGACCGGTTGGCCGTGGGGCTCTGCCGGAAAGTGATCGTCAGCCTCGAACATCTGCCCTCCTGGCATTGGCACGAGAATACTCTTGCCCCGTTGTCCGTCCGTCATGGTTGTCCTTCCCACCCGGAATGAATCCGCAGGAAAACGCTGCTTCCGGGCTTGCAACACCCGACCAGTCGCCAACGGACGGGCTATCGGAAGTGTGCTCGCTCCGGTGCTGGCTCTGTTGATGTTGGGCGGTTATGCCGGGGTATCTCTGGATCTGACTCCTCAGATTCACCGCCGAGGCATTCGTCGAAAGACTGTCTGCCACTGCTTCA
>JAFAWC010000197.1 GCA_019242135.1 Mycobacteriaceae bacterium
GCCGCCAGCGGCAGGTAGGTCGTCGTGCGCTGGCGCGCCGGCCTACCGATGCCTGCGGCGATCTCGACGAGTTCGGCGACGGTCTTGGCGGATCCATATTCGGAGCCGGCCATCCGCGAGATCGTTTCCTCCATCAGCGTGCCGCCCAGATCGTTTGCGCCGCCGTTCAGCATCACCTGCGTACGTTCGACGCCCAGCTTGACCCAGCTTGTTTGGATGTGAGAGATCCTGCCGTGCAGCATGATTCGCGCCAGCGCATGCACTGCCCGGTTGTCCCGGTGCGTCGGGCCGGGACGTGCACCGCCGGCAAGGTAAAGCGGTGAGTTCTGGTGCACAAACGGCAGCGGAACGAACTCCGTGAACCCACCGGTGCGGTCCTGGATATCGCGGAGGATTCGCAGATGTCCGATCCAGTGCCGCGGCTGGTCGACGTGGCCGTACATCATCGTCGAACTCGAACGCAGGCCGACCTGGTGGGCGGTGGTGACCACCTCCACCCAGGCCGAGGTGGGCAATTTGCCCTTGGTAAGCACCCAGCGGACTTCGTCGTCGAGGATCTCGGCGGCCGTCCCCGGGATCGTGTCGAGGCCGGCGTCGCGCAGGCTGATCAGCCAATCGCGAATGCTCTCACCGCTTTTCGCTGCTCCATTGACAATCTCCATCGGGCTGAACGCGTGCACGTGCATGTCCGGCACCCGTTTCTTGACCGCGCGCACGAGCTCGGCGTACCCGGTGGCCGGCAGCTCGGGATCAATGCCGCCCTGCATGCACACCTCCGTCGCACCGTCGCGGTGAGCCTGGAAGGCACGTTCGCCCACCTCGTCATAGGACAGCGTGTACGCGTCGGCGTCACCCTTCCGCTGCGCGAACGCACAGAACCGGCAGCCGGTGTAGCAGATGTTGGTGAAGTTGATGTTGCGGTTCACCACGAACGTGACGTCGTCGCCGACGACATCACGACGCAGCGAATTCGCGAAAGCGCCGACCGCGTCCAGCGCGGCACCCTGAGCGGTGGCCAGCGCCAGGTAGTCGGCATCGGAGCAGGCGGCCGGATCACGCTCGGCCGCGCGAAGCGCCGCCAATACGTCGGAATCGACGCGCTCGGGCGCTCGGGCCGCCAACTCGGCCACCTTCTCGCGCACCGACTCCCAATCGCCGAACGCGTTGCCCAGATCACTGCGCGTCTCGGTACGGCGGCCTTCGGTGTCGATCGACGCGTTCAGATCTATCCGGCCCGTGGACTCCCGCGCATCGTCGGGTTCCTGCCATGGCCGACCGACCGGGTTCACGTCGCGCGCGAAGCCAGTGCGCGAGTCAGCCAAGGCGGCGACGTGGCCTCGCACCCGCGGATCGATCCACGCCGTGCCGGCGAGCACGTAGGTGGGATGGGCGGTGAGCCGCTGCACCAACTCATAGCCGGCCTGGAGGGTGACAGCGGCGAGTTCGTCCAACCCCGGCCACGGTCGTTCCGGGTTGACGTGGTCGGGTGTCAGCGGCGATACCCCGCCCCAATCGTCGAGACCCGCACCGATCAAGGTCAGACATTGGATGGGGGACACCAGGTTCGGCGGCGCCTGGATCCTCATCTTCGGGCCGAGCACCAGCCGGGCGACAGCCACCGTCGCGACGAACTCGTCGATGTCGGCGTCGGGTACCGACCGCATCACGGTCGCGGGCTTGGCCCGGAAATTCTGCACGATGACTTCCTGCACGTGCCCGAATTCCTTGTGAGACTTACGGATCGCGTGCAACGTCTCGGCACGCTCGGTCAGCGTCTCGCCGATACCCACCAACAGCCCGGTGGTGAATGGGATGGACAGCCGTCCCGCGTCGGTCAACGTCCGCAGCCGCACAGCCGGGTCTTTGTCGGGACTGCCGTAATGGGCGAGACCCTTGGTCTCGTAGAGACGCCTCGATGTGGTCTCGAGCATCATGCCCATCGACGGCGCGACCGGCTTCAGCCGTGACATCTCCGACCAGCTCATCACACCAGGGTTGAGGTGCGGCAGCAGGCCCGTTTCCTCCAGCACACGGATCGCCATCGCCCGCACGTAGTCCAGCGTCGTGTCGTAACCGCGTTCATGAAGCCACTGCCGGGCCTCGGGCCACCGTGCTTCCGGGCGGTCGCCGAGCGTGAACAGCGCCTCCTTGCAGCCTAGTTCGGCGCCGCGGCGCGCTACGTCGACGATCTCGTCAGGCTCCATGTACATGCCGAGACCGCGGCTGCGCAGCTTGCCCGGCACAGCCACGAACGTGCAGTAGTGGCATTGATCGCGGCACAGATGCGTGACGGGAATGAAGACCTTACGTGAATAGGTGATCGGCAGCCGTCCGGACGGCGCATACCGCCCGGCGCCCTGCAGTCCGGCGTCGCGCACCCGCGCCGCGCTGGCGCACAGGTCGGCCAAGTCATCACCGCGGGCCCTCAGCGCCACAGCCGCCTCGTCGACATTCAAAGCCACGCCGTCGCGGGCACGGCGCAGCACCCGCCGCAGCGCCGAGGCGCTCGGCTTCTGAGGTACCACGGGGGTTGGCAGCACGGGCCGATCGTCGCGAGGGGTCAACGCCACGCTCGTGTAACTCCCGCGGAGTCGAGAATCATCCAGCGCGTCTCAGCATGTGAAACCTCGGCGCCCGCCATGTGTGTCAGCCTAGACCCCGGCGCGCGCGGGTTGCCCGCCACAGCACGATCCCCGGTGGCAGGACGCCGAGGACAAGCAGCACGACCGGGCTCCACTGATCCAAACCCGGCCCCCCGAACAGAAGATCTCCGCCCGGCCCGGTGAGCGTCATCACCGCCACGGTGAGCAACCACGTCCAGAGGGCGAGCGCGGCCAGCCGCAGCGACGACGTCCATTGCAGGCCCGCCCACACCAGCGCGGCGTTGATCAGCCCGCTGATGAGCGCGCTGATCGGAAATGGCACGGCGCCGAGCCGGATTTGAAGCAGTAGCGCACCCAGGACCGCCGAAATAACGCCGTCGGCACCGAGCAATCCCAGCACAACGCCGCGCAGCACGGAGTCGACCGACCAGCCGCGGGGGCCGCCGGTGTCGGAGGATCCGGTCAGGTTGGGATGCTGTCGAGCACGCCGACGAGCGAGCCGATCACCCACTGGAAGCTATCGGCATGCCATTGCCAGTACTCCAGTTGCGGATCCAGATCCGGGTCCATGGCAGTCCCTCCCTCGCACCGCTGGTGTGGCCGAAGCTTACGCGCCCGGCCACCGACTAGCCAAGCGTCAGTCCCGCCAGCAAGTCGGTCTCCCAGCCCCGCGCGTCGCGCGGTCCGGCTCTGCCTGCGGCCAGCACGTAGTGCTCCGTCCCGGCGATGGGCAGCGCGATGTTGTTGGACAGCGCACACGTTCGCCCATCGGGCGCCACCACGACCTGGGTGGCGTGCGCGGCAAGCGCGGCCGCCTTCGTGTGCAGGCGGTGGCCGCCGTCGATCGCGGCGTCGATCTTGTCATCGGGGTAGCCGAAATAAAGGTCGCTCGGCTGGGGTCTGATCCAGCCCTGCGGCACCTCGCTCGGTGCGGCCAGGGCCGCTGCCGCGGCGGAGATCGACAGCACCGTCCAGTACAACTTCGGTACCGCCCAACCGGATTCGGCCGACCTGGCGACCGCGGCGGTGGTGACGGTGTGGGTGTGAACGTGGTCGGGGTGACCATATCCGCCCTGAGGGTCGTACGTGACGACTACATGGGGACGAAATCCGTTGATAATGTCCACCAACTCCCTGACAGCCGCGTCGCCCGCGTCGATGAACCGGGCCTGTCGCCGGGGCGTGGTGCCGGCCATGCCCGAATCGCGCCATCGACCCGGTCCGCCGAGAAATATCGGTTGTCCCGCACCGAGGATCGACAGCGCTGCGGTCAGCTCGGCGATCCGGTAGCCGCCGAGTTGGTCGGCATGGTCGACGGCCAACAGCGCGTACCGCTGCCCGATCACCTCGCCTTCCTCACCGAGGGTGCAGGTCACCACTCGAACGTCGGCACCCAGGCCGGCGTAGTGGGCGATGGTGGCACCCGTGGCCAGGGATTCGTCGTCGGGGTGCGCGTGGACGAACAGCAGCCTCGGACTGTCGGAGCGGTCAATCGGGGCGATCACAGTGTCTCGGTCGTCTACTGGGTCATCTTGACCCAGCGGCCGGCATCGGCGACGATGCCGACCGGCACGGCGCCGGTGAGGCTGACGTTTTCGACCCGGGGCCCGGCCGCGACGATCGTCGTGTCCTGCAGGATCGGCAGGACCGTCGCCATGTCCCACAGCTTCGGCTCGACCAGGTCGATCACCTCGCCGATCGGAACATGACCGATAAGCGCGGCGTCGATACGCGGCTGAAGGCCGGAGTCACACACCCCGGTGATGTTATTCGGCACCTGCACCGGTGCGGCCGGGTCGGTCGCGGGCGCCGACGCAGACGTGACCGGTGTCGCGGGGTCTGTCGACGGCGTCGCCGTTGTGGGCGGAATCTGGGCCTGGCTCGGCGTCGCGGTGCCGTTCTGCGGAGTGACCGTGAGCGCGGTGCAGCCGTAGCGCGATACCAGTTCGGTGGCCAGGTCACCCCCCGCACGATGCCAGCCGACGACGGCGTCCACGCGGTTGTTCGGCACCGCGTCGCCATACAGCACCGGTGGGTCCATCGCCTGCACCGAGGCCGCGATACCGACGTTGCGCAGCTGGTCGGCGGCGGTGTTTGCGACTGCCACGGAAGTCGGGTCGTTGGTCGCGACCCCGATCACCATCGTCAGCGGGTCGCCGTCCTTGCTGATCCGGCCGCGCGTCGACTCCGGGGTCGGCGGGGCGGGCTCGGCTGTCCGTGATCCGGCAGACGGCGGCGCCGGCGTCGAGGATGTGGTGGCGGTCGTGTCGATGTCGTAGCCGGCCTGGCGCAGCAGCGCCAATGCGGCATCCTTCGTCAACGCGGGCGGCGCCGTCGGCACATAGCCGGGGTCCGAGGGTGACCGCACCTGGGCTTGCGCCAGCGTCACGGTGTTATCGCTGCCGGCTCCAACGGCCGCCAACAGGTCGACGTCCAGCAGGCCGAGGATCGCCTTGCGCACGCGGACGTCGGCCAGCTTGGGTTGCGCCGCCCGCAGCGACAACTGCATGGTCCTCGGTGTCATGATCCTGGCGGTGCGCACCTCGGGAATCGCGGACAGTTGCGCGAAGGCCGCCGCGCCGCCGTGTACCGCGGCGACCTGGGTGTCGCCGTTTCGTATCGAGTCTGCGAGAGCCGCGGGGGCACCCGCGCGGCGCAGCAGGATGTGGTCGGGAAGTGCCTGCGCCGCCCAGAACCGGTCGTTGCGGGCCAGCAGGATCTCGTCGCGCTGTGGGTCGATGGTCTCGACCCTGAACTGTCCACCGGTCACCGGCATCGCTCGGGCGAGGCCGGCGGCGAAGCCACCGGGGGCGTCCTTGACGATGTGCGAGGGAAGGATGTCGGCGAACAGCTCGCGCCAGGCGGGATACGGCGACGAGAAGGTCACGACCGCTTGCTTGCCGCCATCGACCGACTGCACTGACGTGATCAGGTTGTAGCCGGCGGGATCGACCACCCCGGGCTGGGTGACCATTTGGCGCCACAGGTACCAGAAGTCGTCGGCGCCGATCGGCGCGTTGTCGGTCCACTGGGCCTCAGGCCGGATCTTGTAGGTCACGGTGAACGGGTCGCTGTTCGTCACGGCGGCTGACTCCAGCAATGTGGAGTCCATCTCCCACCGGGAACCGGTCGTCGTCGACGGGTCGGGCACCGGCCGGAATGCACTGGGCAACACCAAAGCCGCAACCGCGGCGTTCACCGGCGACTGGTCCGACAGCAGATGGGGATTGAACCCCGCACCGATCGAGTCGATTCCCATGATGATCTGGTATGGCCGGGGGGCCGGAGGCGCGGGGTTTTGCGAGGTGTTCGTGCTTTGAGGGGCAGGCGGCGGGCTCACCGTGCAGGCCGACACGAGCGCCAACACGCCAGCCAGGGCCAGGGCGTGTCGCCGATGAGCCGCTCGCGCGAAGAGGGTCGGGCAACCACGAGCCGCTCGCCTGGCGAGGGTTGGGCGGCGTCGCGGCACGTTCATCAGGGTATGCGACACGCCGAGGCGGGCTTGCCCAAGAGCCAACCGCACTATCCGCGAGTAGCCGCCTTCGCCCGGGCGCGGCCGCGGGCCCGCGCGGTTGCGTCCAGCTCAACTTTGCGTACGCGCACGCTTTCGGGAGTCACCTCGACACACTCATCCTGTGCGCAGAACTCCATCGACTTCTCAAGGTCGAGTTGCAACGGCTTGGCCAACGTTTCGAAGACGTCGGCGGTGGAGCTACGCATGTTCGTGAGCTTCTTCTCCCGGGTGACGTTGACATCCAGGTCTTCTGCGCGCGGATTCACCCCGACGACCATGCCCTCATAGGTGTCCTGCCCCGGCTCGACGAAGAAGGTGCCACGGTCGGCGAGCTGCAGCAACGCGAATGCCGTGACGGTGCCCGCACGGTCGGACACCAGCGAGCCGGTGTGGCGGGATCTGATGTCGCCCGCCCAGGGTCGATAGCCGTCGAACACCGCGTTGGCGATACCGGTGCCGCGCGTCTCGGTGAGGAAATCGGTCCGGAATCCGATCAGGCCCCGGCTGGGCACGACGAAATCCATCCGAACCCAGCCCGCCGCGTGGTTGGCCATCTCGACGATCCGTCCCCTGCGGGCAGCCAACAGCTGTGTGATCGCGCCAACGTAATCCCCCGGACTGTCGATCGTCAGCGCCTCGAACGGCTCATACAATTTGCCGCCGACGGACTTGGTCACGACTTGTGGCTTTCCGACGGTGATCTCGAAGCCTTCCCGCCGCATCTGCTCAACGAGCACCGCCAGGGCCAGCTCACCGCGGCCCTGAACCTCCCACGCGTCGGGGCGACCGATGTCGAGAACGCGGATCGACACATTGCCGACGAGTTCGGCGTCCAGCCGCGCCCGCACAAGTCGGGCGGTGAGCTTATGGCCGGGTATTTTGCCGGCCAGCGGCGAAGTGTTGGTGCCGATGGTCACCGAGATCGCCGGCTCGTCGACAGTGATGCGAGGCAACGCATTTGGCGATTCTGGATCGGCCAGCGTATCACCGATCATGATGTCGGGTATGCCCGCCAGCGCGACGATGTCACCAGCGAGTGCCTCGTCGGTTGAGCTGCGTTCGATGCCCTCGGTCGCCAGCAGTTCGGTGATCTTGGCGCTCGCGGTCACCGGCCGGCCGTCGACCTCGCGCAGCCACGCGACGGTTTGCCCCTTCCGCAGCCGGCCGTTGTAGATGCGCGCCAGCGCGAGCCGGCCGAGAAACGTCGACGCATCGAGGTTGGTGACAAGCGCCTGCAGCGGCGCGTCGGGGTCGCCACTCGGCGGCGGAATGTGTTCGAGCAGCACGTCGAACAGCGGGTCGAGGTTGTGTCCGTCGGGCACCTGACCGTCGGGCGGCGCTGTGGTGCTGGCCACCCCGGCACGGCCGGACGCGTACAGGGTGGGCAGGCCGAGCGCGTGCTCGGCGGCGGCGGCAGCCTCGTCGTCGAGGTCCGATGCGACGTCGAGAAGCAGATCATGGCTGGCCTCCACGACCTCGGCGATGCGGGCGTCGGGTCGGTCGGTCTTGTTGACGACGAGAATCACCGGCAGGTGGGCGGCCAGGGCCTTGCGGAGCACGAAGCGCGTCTGCGGTAGCGGCCCCTCAGACGCGTCCACCAGCAGCAGCACGCCGTCGACCATCGACAGGCCGCGTTCCACCTCGCCGCCGAAGTCGGCATGCCCAGGGGTGTCGATGACATTGATCACCGTCACGCTGCCGTCGGAGTGGTGCCTGTGCACGGCGGTGTTCTTGGCCAGGATTGTGATGCCCTTTTCACGCTCCAGATCACCGGTGTCCAACACCCGCTCGACGGCCGGTCCGCGTTCGTGCAGCGCGCCCGACTGCCGCAGCATCGCGTCGACCAGCGTCGTCTTGCCGTGGTCGACGTGGGCGACGATCGCGACGTTTCTGAACTTCACGCGGGAGATTCTCGCAGCGCCACCGGTGGATCGTGAAAACAGCAGATCCTAGGAATATCGT
>JAFAWC010000249.1 GCA_019242135.1 Mycobacteriaceae bacterium
TTTGCGACACTGCAAGTAGCGCACGGGCGGAAACCATGAGAAAGCAACGACTCGTTGTAGCGGCGCCTACGATAGCCGGGGCCATTGTGCTGGCGGCGCCAGCCCACGCAACCACCGACAACGAGAATCAGTTCATCCGTGACGTGACCGCCGACACCACCACCCCCGTTGTCGACAGCAACACTCGGGCGCTGATCGGACTCGGCCACGCCGTCTGCCATTCCCTCAACCAGGGCCACGACCGGACGTCCATCGCGGGCGTCATCTACGCAGACGCCGATCGTAACGGCTTGTCGATGACGTTGTCCGATGCCCAGGCGATCGTCAACGATGCTGTCAAAGACCTCTGCTGACCACGTCTTACGTCCTTTGGAATCGACAAGATAACCGACCGGAGGACACTATGGAGCGGCAACAAATCGATGACGAACTGTCGACGACCGGCGCGCAGGAGTTGCTCGCGTCCACCTCGGCCGCCCACCTCGCCTACATCGGATGGGACGAGACACCGCGGGTGGTTCCGGTCGGATTCTTCTGGACTGGCAACCAATTCGTCATCTCGACGGCCAGCACCTCACCGAAGGTCAAGGCGCTGTCAGCTCGCCCGGCCGTCGCGCTGGCCATCGACGCAGGCAACACTCCCGACCAAGCGCGGGCCCTTTCGATTCGCGGGCGGGCGAGCATCGAGATCGTCGACGGCGTGGTCAAGGAGTACCTCGCCGCTGCCAGGCAAGCCATGGACCCCGAAGCGGTAGCCGAGTTCGAGCGAAACGTCCGCGGGATGTATGACCAGATGGCTCGAATTGTGATCACCCCGCACTGGGTGCGCTACTACGACTTCGGCGCTGGCCGAATGCCGCGATTCCTGCAGGAACTGGCCGAACGAAACAAATCGTAGGCCTTTGGCGGCCAAACGCGCTCGAATGTCACGCCGCGGCGACTGTTTCGAGTGGAGGTGCGTGTCGTTACGCTCCGCGCGTCAGGACAGAAAGTAGGCGGCGGACTTGTCAGGCCCGAACGTCGGCCCAGACTGTCTTGCCACCGGGGAAGACATCAGAGCCCCACTGGTGGGCGATTGTTGCAACGAGAGCCACGCCGCGGCCCGTGATGTCGTGCGGACCGGCGTGACGCAATTGCGGCCGGGCATGCGCGGCATCGTCGACCGCCAAACGAACGCCGGACGGGGTGCGGGAGATAACCACGCGGAAGGCACTTTTGGCATGCACGACGGCGTTGGCGGCCAGCTCGGTCACAATCAGCGCCGCATCATCGGTCATCTGGGATAAGCCCCAGTCGGTCAGGGTGTCCACCGTGAACAGGCGTGCCGCGAAGACGGCGGCGGGCACCGGAACAAACAGCTTTCGCGCGTCCGCATCTGAACCGTCGAACCGATCTGGCATCGGAACGCCGTATCCCAGCAGTGCAACTTCGGAGTGCAGTTGACACACCGAGTTGACCGCATCCAACGACCCGTCATCGAATGATGTGCTGGGGTAAGCACACATGAGAAAGAATTGCCGGGACTCCGCCAAATCGTTCCATAGCGCCTCAAGCGCCAGCGCTCCGGTGATATTGCCTTGATCCCATAGCACTGCGACCATCTCGCCAAAAAGACGCACACGACGACCGCGACTTGCGGCCGCGTCCACGATCCCGCCGATCGTCGCCTCGAAAAGTGCCGGATCCGGAACGCCGTCGATCATGAACTTCTGCAAAGTGTCGGCGGCATCAAGAATGACCAGCGCCCCCGAATCCACCTCTGAGCGGCAGTCGAACGCATTCGTGATCGCCGCGCAATGGGCGGCTGTGGCGACCACGACGACGCCTTCGTTTTGCGACAATCCCTGCACGATAAAGCGGACCAGCTCGGTCACAAGGTGACTGTCATCGGCATAGACGTACACCGCGTGGTCATGCGGCGACGGCTCACCGAGCGTTTCGGCGACTGCACCGTGATGTGACATCGTGTTGCTCACCCATCTAGTTCAAGCAGGGCTCGGCCCTTTCAAGCCAGCCCATGTCGGTCAGACGCAACAGGCGTTTCACAACGGCTGCTGACCGAACGATCTCGATGCTGCATCCCCTGTTAGCCAGCTTTTCGTGCGCCTTGAGGATAACCGCCAGCGCGCTGGCCGCCATGAAAGTGACGGCGGACATATCCAACTGGACTGAGAGGCCACGCGAACACGCTTCTGCGAGCGCATCCGCCAGAATCTTAGCGGTGAAAAGATCGAATTGGCCGGTAGCGCGCACCAGCGCGATACCGCCGTCCACCACCAGGGGTGCCGACGCCAATTGCAAGGCCTCCATCCCGCGATCCTACCGTCGTCTGCGATCGGTCGGTTACGCGGCCGCCCGCGCATCGATCGTCAACGATGATGATCTCCATCATTTCGACGGCGCACTAGCGGTTCGCGAGAGGAGATCAGCGAGATTACTCAGGCTTGGCGAAACCTGCTTCCGCAAGGATTTTTTGGCCGGTGTCGCTGGTGACGAAGGCGACGAACTTGCGAGCAAGGTCGGGGTTCTTGGACTGTTTGAGGACGGCGATCGGATAGGTGTTGACCGCTCCCGAGGACTCCGGGAAGGCGACCGCGGTGACCTTATTGCCGGCGACCTGCGCGTCGGTAACGTAAACCAGACCCGCGTCGGCCTGTCCGGTGGTCACCTTGTTCAGGACGTCGGTCACCTGAGATTCTTCACTGACCGGATTCAACTGGACACCAATAGCCTTCTCAATCTTCTGGGTGGCTGTCCCGCACGGCACCTGGGGTGCGCACACCACCACCGACAAGCCGGGCTGTGTCAGGTCTTTAAACGACGCAATCTTCTTCGGATTGCCCGGTGCCACAACGATCGTGAGCGTGTTGGAAGCGAAGTTGACGGAGTCGCCGGCCAGCAGGCCGGCTTGGGCGGCCTTATCCATGTTGGCGTTGTCGGCTGAGGCGAAAACGTCGGCCGGCGCGCCCTGGGTCAACTGGGTGACCAAATCCGATGAGCCGGCGAACGAAAACTCGACGTCAGCGCCGGGGTTGTCGGTCTTGAATTGGTTGCCGATATCGATGAACGATTTCTTCAGCGACGCCGCGCCGAAGACGATGAGCTTGCCGCTAGCAGTGCTGGAGGATGTGGAGGAGGCGTGGTTCGATGCGCCGCATCCGGTGAGGACGCACAACAACACAGCGGCCGCGCTCGCGAGTCGACTGAGTCGCTTCATTGTGTATCCGGGGCTTCGACGATCACGGTGGTGGCTTTGACGACGGCCACGGCGACACAGCCGGGCTCAAGCTTCAATTCGTGCGCCGCCTCCGCGCTCATCAGGGACACCACGGTGAACGGCCCGCATTGCATCTCCACATGGGCCATCACGGCATCCGTGATGACCTTGGTGACCAGGCCGGTAAACCGGTTGCGCGCCGAGCTGGCAATCCGCAGAGGGTCCCTGGGCGCTGCAGCGCCTGAATGCGCAACCGCAAAAGCCGCCAGCGCCTCCCCCGGGATGACCTTGCGGCCGGACTGGTCGTTCTCGGCCGGCAGCACCCCGCCGTCAATCCACCGCCGCACTGTGTCGTCGCTGACCCCCAGCAACTCGGCGGCATCGCGGATCCGGATCGCGGACACCAGCGGAATATTATCCGTATCCGCGGCTGTATGTGGCACTAATAGCCGCAATCGCGTCTTTGCCGGGTCACGCGGCGAGCAGTGCGCTGCCGCCGACGATGAGCGCGACAACTTTGACCACTTCCAATGCAACGTAGCCGTAGTGGGCATGTGACCGCCGCGACGGACCATCCGAGCCCGGCGCTCCCGCGCCGACGAGGACGGCATCCGAGCGGCGGGACA
>JAFAWC010000464.1 GCA_019242135.1 Mycobacteriaceae bacterium
CGCCGCCTCTGTTCACCTGTCCTGGTGCACCGGTCCCCGCGCTCGGGTGTGTCGCCCGCACGCAGCCTCATTCGCGGCAAAATCGTCGCGGTCGAGGGTGGGACCGGACGCGCCCGTGTTAGAGGGCGCCGGTCGTATGCCACGGCCAGGCAGTCCCGAAAAGGCACCGCCCCGACGCAAGGCAACCTGACCAGTATGCCCTAGATCGAGGTCGTCGCCAAATCCCCCCGGGCCCTATTTCGCCTGGCCATAGGATACGACCCCGCCGCAGCGGCACGGGGACGTGACGCCACCGATCAGCGGGTCGCCCAGAACGCGCACTGGTGCTCGTCGGCGAACTGGTCGAACGTGCGGACATCGGGCACGTCCAGCGACATCCACGGGCCGGAGCTTCCGTTGAACGCGGGCCAGTCGGGTGCACCATCGGCGCGCGGCGCGCCGGTGGCAACGAAGCCGGTCCAGTAGCCGATCATCTGATCGGACAGCTTCTGCTGCGCCGCGTTGAGCGGCGGGGCTCCGCCGATGTCGAACAGGTAGCGCAGTTCCAGCGAATGGCTGGCGCCGACCGGAAACGGCACCGTGCGTAGCGCCGCCGGCGCCGGGGCGTCGCGGTCGTTGAACTCATATCCGTACGTCCGCGCGTTCTTCGTCAGTCCTTCCGCCATTTTGTTTGCGGCACAGGAAAACCCCTCATCGGTAACCACTGCCGCGTACGCCGAGGCCGAATTGCCGTACCGGGTCACCGGATACTGCGCCGCGATGCGGGCGCTGTCGGCGCCGAACGCGTCGGCGAGTTCCTCGGAGTAGTCCGGCATGTTCCCGCGCCGCAGGAACTGCAGCGCAGCGATCAGCGTGTACTCGTCGTGGGTGGCGCCGATCAACACGGGCACTCGCGCCGCCGTGCCGTTGGCGATGGCGCTCATCGGGTCGACCGGCAGTGTGGGCGTCCCGCTGATCGGGCCGGTCAGCGAATCGGTGCCGAGGCGGAAGTACCCGGGCGGTTGGCTGAGCTTGTCCAGCGGCAGGCCGCGCAGGCAATCGGCGGCGCTGCCCGGATCGGCGCATCCGGCCGCGGCGGCGTAGTCGATGCTGACCCGTTCGGCGGTGGACCGATCACCCTGCGCCTGGCATGGACCGCTCTGGATGATCGCCGCACGGAACAGTCCCACCGAGCCGGGCGCGACAAGATGGTCACACACCGACATCGCGCCGGCGGATTCACCGGCGATGGTGACCTTCGCCGGATCGCCGCCGAAGTTGGCGATGTTGTCGCGCACCCACCGCAGCGCGGCCTGTTGATCGGCCAGGCCGTAATTGCCGACGTCGCCGTTGTCGGCCAACGCCGGATGTGCGAGAAAGCCCAGCGCGCCGAGGCGGTAATTGAGGGTGACGACGATGATGTTTCCGCGTGCCACGAGCCATCGCGCATCGTAGATGTCACCGCTGCCATTGACGAATGCCCCGCCGTGGATCCAAACCATCACCGGAAGCCGCTCGCCGGCACGTGATTTCGGAGCCCACACGTTCAGCGTCAGGCAGTCTTCGCTGACGGACCGACCCAGGTCGGGGTCGCTGGTGACGTCCTGCACGCATCGCGCGCCGAACTTCGACGCGTCCCGGACCCCCTGCCACGGAATCGGTGGTTGCGGCGATCGCCACCGCAGCGGACCGACCGGCGGCGTAGCGTACGGTATCCCCGCGAAGAGCACATGATCGTCGGCGAAGGCGCCGCGCACGGCTCCCGACGTCGTCTGCGCGAGGTCCGCCGGTCCTGCAGGAGCCCGTGTCGCGCCGTGCCCGCACGATGCCAGCATCAGCGCCACGGCGAGCAGGGCCATCACTCGGCGGCGACGGCGTCCGGACCGCACGTGGCCAGAGCCTACCGTCAGGGGCTTCCCAGAGGTGGGCGCGATCGTCAAGACTCCTAACTGGCGGCAGCGATGAGCGCTTGCGCGAAGAGCCACGGGCAGCGATGAGCGCTTGCGCGAAGAGCCACGGGCAGCGATGGTCGCGAAGAGCCAGCAGTACGAGACGAGGAGCATCGCATGGGCAGTCCCACCATTGACGACGCCGCGAGCGTGTTGGCAGATCCCGGCGCCTACGCCGACGACGACCGACTCCACACGGCGCTGACTTACCTGCGTAACCATGCGCCGGTCTCATTGGTCGACGTCGCGCCCTACCGGCCGTTTTGGGCGATCACCAAGCACGCCGACATCATGGAGATCGAGCGTGCCAACGATTTGTGGATCAGCGAGCCGCGCCCGCTGTTGCAGACGGCGGAAGCCGACGACATGATGCGTTCACAGCTACAGGCCGGGTTAGGACTGCGCACGCTGATCCACATGGACGATCCGCACCACCGCGACGTGCGGCAGATCGGCGCCGACTGGTTCCGGCCAAAGGCGATGCGCGACTTAAAGGTCCGCGTCGATGGGCTGGCCCACCGAACGGTCGACGCAATGCGAGACATCGGCCCGGAATGTGACTTTGTCACCGACGTCGCGATGAATTTTCCGCTCTACGTCATCATGTCGCTGCTCGGCATCCCCGAAGGCGATTTTCCCCGCATGCTCAAGCTCAGTCAGGAGATGTTCGGGGGCGATGACACCGAGCTTCAGCGCGGCGCGTCGGTGGATGACCTGCACGAGGTTCTGCTCGACTTCTTCAACTATTTCAATGCGCTGACGGCATCCCGCCGCGAAAAACCCACCGACGACTTGGCATCGGCGATCGCGAACGCGCGCGTCAACGGTGAGCCGCTGTCCGATCTGGACACCGTCTCCTACTACGTGATCATTGCGAGTGCCGGCCACGACACCACCAAGGACGCGATCTCAGGGGGGTTGTTGGCGCTGATCGAGAATTCCGAGCAATTGGCGCGGCTGCGCGATCAGCCCAACCTGATGCCGACAGCAGTCGAAGAGATGATCCGCTGGACCACCCCGGTCAAAGAATTCATGCGCACCGCCACAGCCGACATCACCGTCCGCGGGGTGCCGATCTCCGCGGGTGAATCTGCCTACTTGGCTTACGTCTCGGGCAACCGTGATGAGGAGGTGTTCGATGAACCGTTCCGCTTCGACATCGCCCGGGACCCCAACAAGCACTTGGCATTCGGTTACGG
>JAFAWC010000527.1 GCA_019242135.1 Mycobacteriaceae bacterium
CGACGAACCCCGCATCGCTGAGCGTGTCGCCAAGGCCCGCACTCGCGGCGGCTACCTCAAAGACATCAAGGGCTTCGACTCGGAGTTCTTCGCGCTGTCGAAGATGGAGGCCGACAATCTCGACCCGCAGCAGCGGATGGCGCTGGAACTGACGTGGGAGGCGCTGGAGCACGCGCGCATCCCGGCGTCGACTCTGCGCGGTGAGAGCGTCGGCGTGTACGTCGGCAGTTCCCTTAACGACTACAGCTTCCTGGCGATGTCCGATCCGACGGTCGCGCATCCGTACGCGATCACGGGCACGGCGAGCTCGATCATCGCCAACCGGGTGTCGTATTTTTACGATTTCCGCGGCCCGTCGGTGGCCGTTGACACCGCGTGTTCGAGCTCGCTGGTGGCCGTGCACCAGGGCGTGCAGGCGCTGCGCAACGGCGAGGCCGACGTGGTGATCGCCGGCGGCGTCAACGCGCTGATCACCCCGTTGGTCACGGTCGGTTTCGACGAGGTGGGCGGGGTGCTCGCCGCCGACGGCCGGATCAAGTCATTTTCCGCCGACGCCGACGGCTACGCCCGCTCCGAGGGCGGCGGCATGCTGGTGCTCAAGCGGGTGGATGACGCCCGCCGCGACGGCGACCAGATACTGGCCGTGATCGCGGGCAGCGCGGTCAACCACGACGGCCGCTCCAACGGCCTGCTGGCGCCGAACCCCGACGCGCAGGCCGACGTGCTACGCCGCGCGTATAAGGACGCCGGGATCAACCCCCGCACCGTGGACTACATCGAGGCGCACGGCACCGGCACCATCCTCGGCGACCCGATCGAGGCCGAGGCGCTTGGCCGCGTGGTCGGCAAGGGTCGGCCCGCCGACAAACCCGCTCTGCTGGGCGCGGTGAAGAGCAACGTCGGTCATCTCGAGTCGGCTGCCGGTGCGGCCAGCCTCGCCAAGATGGTGCTGGCGCTGCAGCACGACAAGCTGCCGCCGTCGATCAACTACGCCGGCCCCAACCCCTACATCGACTTCGACGCGGTCCACCTGAAGGTCGCCGCGGCTGTCACCGACTGGCCCCGCTACAGCGGTTACGCGATCACCGGTGTTTCCGGGTTCGGGTTCGGCGGCGCCAACGCACACCTGGTGTTGCGCGAGGTGCTGCCACGCGACGTCGTCGAGAAGGAACCCGAGCCGGAAGCCGAACCCGACGAGCCCGACCACAACGCCGTCGACCATGCCGCCGCCGAATATGTCGGCGGGGTGAGGTTCGACGAGTTCGGCGAGTTCATCGATGAGCCTCTCGGGCGAAGAGCATCAGACCCCGATGAGCCTCAGCCGCCCCTCGAACCCGAAGAGCCGCAAAACATCCAGCCCCAACTGACCGGTGAGGCGCTGCGGCTCAAGGAGGTGGCGCTCGAAGAACTCGAGTCGTCGGAGCAGCCGGCACCGGCTGTGCCGCTGGCGGTTTCGGCGTTCTTGACCTCGCGCAAGAAGGCGGCCGCTGCGGAGCTTGCCGACTGGATGGAAAGCCCCGAAGGACGGGCAGCCTCCCTGGAGTCGATCGGCCGGGCGTTGTCGCGGCGCAACCACGGTCGTTCCCGCGCCGTAGTGCTGGCCCACGACCACGACGAGGCGATCAAGGGCCTGCGCGCGATCGCCGACGGTAAGCAGCGCCCGAACGCGTTCACCGCAGACGGCCCGGTGACCAACGGCCCCGTATGGGTGCTCGCCGGGTTCGGCGCGCAGCACCGCAAGATGGCCAAAAGCCTGTATCTGCGCAACGAGGTGTTCGCCGACTGGATCAACAAGGTCGACGCGCTGGTCCAGGACGAGCGCGGGTATTCGATCGTCGAGCTGATCCTCGACGACGCCCAGGACTACGGCATCGAGACGACACAGATCGTGATCTTCGCGATCCAGGTCGGTCTCGGCGAGCTGCTCCGCCATCATGGCGCCAAGCCGGCCGCGGTAATCGGCCAGTCGCTGGGCGAGGCGGCCGCGGCGTACTTCTCCGGTGGGTTGTCGCTGGCGGACGCGACCCGCACGATTTGCGCCCGCTCGCACCTGATGGGTGAGGGCGAGGCGATGCTGTTCGGCGAATACATCCGGCTGATGGCCCTTGTCGAGTACTCCGCCGACGAGATCAAGACCGTGTTCTCCGACTTCCCGGATCTGGAGGTCTGCGTCTACGCCGCACCCACGCAGACGGTGATCGGCGGCCCGCCCGAGCAGGTGGACGCGATCATCGAACGATGTGAAAAAGAGGGCAAGTTCGCGCGCAAGTTCCAGACCAAGGGCGCCAGCCACACCTCGCAGATGGATCAGCTGCTCGGTGAGCTTGCGGCCGAGCTGGTCGGCATCGAATCGCGCCCCACCACGATCGGCTACTACTCGACGGTCCACGAGGGCAGCTACCTCCGGCCGGGCCAGCAGCTCCACGACGTCGACTACTGGAAGAAGGGCCTGCGGCACAGCGTCTACTTCACGCACGGCATCCGCACCGCAGTCGACAACGGGCACACCACGTTTTTGGAGCTGGCGCCCAATCCGGTCGCGCTGATGCAGGTGGGTTTGACCACTGCGGCCGCGGGGCTGCACGAGGCGCAGCTGATCGCGACGCTGGCCCGTAAGCAGGACGAGGTCGAGTCGATGATTTCGACGATGGCGCAGCTGTTCGTCTATGGCCACGACCTGGACATCCGGACCCTGTTCAGCCGTGCGCAGGACCCGCGGGATTACGCCAACATCCCGCCGACCCGTTTCAAGCGCAAGGAACACTGGCTCGACGCACGGTTCTCCGGCGACGGCTCGATCATCATGCCGGGCGCGCATGTCGCGATGCCCGACGGCCGCCACGTCTGGGAGTATGCGCCACGCGCTCAGACCGATCTGGCGGCTCTGGTCAAGACTGCTGCGGCACAGGTGCTTCCGGGTGCGCAGCTGGTCGCGTCAGAACAGCGTGCAGTACCCGGTGATGGCGCTCGGCTGGTAACGACGCTGACCCGGCACCCCGGCGGCGCAGCCGTGCAGGTGCACGCCCGCATCGACGAGTCGTTCACGCTCGTCTACGACGCCGTTGTGGCCCGCGCCAGCCAAGGAGGGTCGGCACTGCCTGCCGCGGTTGCGGTTGGAACGGCCACTGCCGCAACCGACGTCGCGCCTGCGCCAGCTCAACAAACCGACGACGATCAGCCGGACGCGGAAATCCTGCACGACAACCTCACCCAGGGGGCGAACCTCGGGGCCGGTTTTGCGAAGTGGTCACCACAGTCGGGGGAGACGGTCGGGCAGCGCTTGGCGGCGATCGTGGCGGGCGCGATGGGCTATGAGCCCGAGGATCTTCCGTGGGAGGTGCCGCTGATCGAGCTCGGCCTCGATTCGCTGATGGCCGTGCGGATCAAGAACCGCGTCGAGTACGACTTCGACCTGCCGCCGATCCAGCTGCAGGCCGTGCGCGACGCGAACCTGTATGCCGTCGAAAAGCTGATCGAGTACGCGATCGAGCACCGCGACGAAGTGGCCGAGCTGCACGAGTACCAGAAGACGAAGACCGCTGACGAGATCGCGGAGGAGCAAGCGCGACTGCTGTCCGGCGCGTCGGTGGAATCGGTCACCGCTCCGGCGCCGGACCCGCAAGCCGAGCCTGAAACGCAGGATGTTCCGCCGCCGCCGCCGCCGGATAACCCCGAGGGCCCGCCACGCGAGAAGCCTGACTTGGCCGGCGCTGCAGCGGTTTTGAGCCAGGAAGCGGTGACAGAGGCGCTCGGCGCGGACGTGCCTCCGCGCGACGCATCGGAACGTGTGACGTTTGCGACGTGGGCGGTTGTCACCGGCAAGTCGCCCGGCGGCATCTTCAACACACTGCCCTCGCTCGATGGCGAGACCGCGCTCAAGTTGGCCAAGCGGCTGTCCGAACGGGCCGACGGACCGATCACCGCGGAGGACGTGAAGACGTCACCGACCATCGAGGCGCTCGCCGAGAAAGTTCGGAATTACCTGGAGGCGGGCCAACTCGACGGCTTCGTCCGCACGATCCGCGCGCCCCAGGACGGCTCGGCGAACATCCCCGTGTTCGTGTTCCACGCGGCGGGCGGCTCGACGGTGGTCTATGAGCCGCTGCTCAATCGGCTACCGGCGGATACGCCGATGTACGGCTTCGAACGGGTCGAGGGCACGATCGAACAACGTGCGGCGCAATACGTTCCGAAGCTGCGCGAGATGGCCGGGGACGGGCCGTTCGTTCTGGTCGGCTGGTCGCTTGGCGGTGTGCTGGCATACGCCTGCGCGATCGGGCTGCGGCAGCAAGGCTGCGACGTCCCGTTCGTCGGCTTGATCGACGCGGTGCGCGCG
>JAFAWC010000564.1 GCA_019242135.1 Mycobacteriaceae bacterium
GGCCTCGACGAGTTGGCGGACCACCGAGCAGGCCTTGTAGGCGGCGATCCCACCCGAGACACCGACGATGATCCGCTTGCGGTCCATGGCGCTAGGACGCCACCGTCTGCTCTTCGCCCGAGAGGCTCATCGCCTGCTACTCGCCCTCAGTGTGCTCGAGCAGGTCGGCGTGGATCTCGCGCAGCGCGATCGATAGCGGCTTTTCCTGCAGGCCGGGCTCGACCAGCGGGCCGACGTACTCGAGGATTCCCTCACCGAGCTGGTTGTAGTAGTCGTTGATCTGGCGGGCACGCTTGGCGGCGTAGATGACGAGCGCGTACTTGCTCGACACCCGCTCGAGCAACTCGTCGATGGGCGGATTGGTGATGCCCGGCGGCGTGTCGTAGGTGCCGGCGACCGGCATCCGGTCAGGCACGGCGGATAGTCCAGAGAGCATGGTGTCGCGGGAAATGCTCACGAAAGAGTGTCTCCTGAGAATCAAGAATGTGGTTGGCCCGGGTCGATCACGCCGAGTCCGGCGCGGTTTCCCCAAGTAAGGTTATCAATTCTGCGCACGCTGACTCCAATTCGCTGTTCACAACCACCGCGTCGAAGTCGTCCTGAGCGGCCAGTTCCTCCCGGGCGGTGGCCAGCCGGCGCTTCATCACATCGGCGCTTTCGGTGCCGCGGCCGCGCAGTCGAGCCTCCAGATCCGCCCAGCTCGGCGGGGCGAGGAACACCGTGAACGCCTCGGGCATCGCCCGCTTGATCGCCCGCGCGCCGGCGAGGTCGACTTCGATGAGCACCGGGCGGCCCCCGCGTGCGGCGTCCCTTACCGGTTGAGCCGGCGTCCCGGACCGGTGCAGCCCGCCGTGGATGTCGGCCCACTCCAGCAACGCGCCGGCGGCGATCAACCGCTGAAATTCGTCGGCGGTCACGAAGTGGTAGTCGACGCCGTCCACTTCGGCCGGCCGCGGCGCCCGGGTCGTCGCCGACACGCTGAAGTAGAGGCCGGGCACGCGGTCACGCAGGCAGCGGACGACGGTGGACTTCCCGACCGCTGAGGGACCGGACAGCACGAGGATCCGGGCGGTCTGCTCATCGCCCGAGCGGCTCATCGCGGCGTGCCCGGCCCCCCGGCGGGGTCACGCCCCGTTGAACTTCTCCAGCAGGGCCTTGCGCTGGCGATCGCCGAGCCCGCGAAGCCTGCGGGTGGGGGCGATTTCCAGCTCCGTCATGATTTCCTGCGCCTTGACCTTGCCGACCTTGGGCAGCGCCTCGAGCAGCGCGGAAACTTTCATCTTGCCAAGAACCTCGTCCGTCTCGGCGTCCTTGAGCACCTGCCTGAGGTTGGTGCCGCCTCGCTTGAGCCGATCTTTGAGCTCGGCCCGTGCCCGACGAGCGGCAGCAGCCTTCTCCAACGCCGCCGCGCGCTGCTCGTCAGTCAACTGGGGAAGGGCCACGATTCCTCCGTCTCATCACCGTCATCCATTTTCGCCGGTCGACCTAATCCGGCCAGCGACGACGACCGTACCCACGCAATGCGACGATTGCGAACCCCACCCCCTGGTTACGGGCGCAAAACGCCAGCGTGTGCGTGGACACGCCGCCCCGCAACACGCGCCGGCAGCGCTGCCCGCGCCCTGCCCGCGACCCCGGCAGTGTCCGGAAAAACCCAGCGTATGAACACTTTTCACGCACGTGCACGGTGCCGATCCGGCCCACAGCACACCGACCCGGCTGGCTCGTTTCCGACCCCGATCGAAAAACCGCAGGAAATTGACAGTTTTTGACCTGCCCGGCGTGTCGCTGCGCCTCGCGGCGCACCTCGCGCCCGCACGACCGGCCGACTACGTCCCGCACGACCGGCCAACTACGCAATGTCGTAGGAACCCGGTCAGCCCAGGTAGCCGACCGCGTCGCGCATCCGCTCCGCGGCCGCGCGTAACGCTGCCACCTGCGGGCCGGCCCGCAACACCTCGCGCGACACCGCCGGCAACAGCTGACGGGCACCGCCGAAACCCGCCAGCTCCTTGGCCCGACCCCCCTGGTCGCCCACCCCCGGCACCAGCACCGGTCCCCCGACGTCGCTGAGGTCGGGGATGTGCTGCGCGGTGGCACCGACGACGACACCGACCGAGCCCGGCGCCGGCAGTGCATCGCGGTTGACCGCGGCGACGGCGTCGACGATCGACTGCGCCACCGAACGGCCCCCGGCGTCGGCCAGTTGAATCCCGGCGCCCTCCGGATTCGAGGTGGCCGCGAGCACGAACACGCCGCGCTGAGCCGCGGCGGCGGTGTCCAGCAGCGGGCACAACGAGCCGAACCCCAGATACGGCGACGCGGTGACGGCGTCGGCGGCCAGTGGCGAATCGCCCGCCCAGGCGGCGGCGTATGCGGCCATCGTGGATCCGATGTCCCCGCGCTTGGCATCGGCGAGCACGAGCGCGCCGGTGTCGCGCAGCGCGGCGATCGTGCGCTCCAGCACCGCGTAGCCCGCCGAGCCGTACGCCTCGAAGAACGCCACTTGTGGCTTGACCACGGCGAACGCCCCGAAAGCGTCGACGCAGGCGTCGGCGAACCGGGCGAGCCCGTAGGGATCCTGCGGCAGACCCCAGGCCGCAAGCAGTTCCGGATGGGGGTCGATGCCCAGGCACAGCGGTCCGCGGGCCCTCACCGCGTCCGCGAGCCGGGCGCCGAATCCGCTCACCGCTGCCGGCCGCCGTTGCTGAGCCTGTTGTGCAGCTCCTGCAGCGACATCACGCCGATGTCGCCGCGGATGCCCGCCTCGATACCCTGCACCGCCGCGGAGGCGCCCTGCACGGTCGTTACGCACGGGATGTTCATTGCCACCGCGGCAGAGCGGATCTCGTAGCCGTCGATACGAGGGCCCGAATTGCCGTACGGCGTGTTGATCACCATCTGGACCTCACCCGCCTTGATGGCGTCCACCGCCGACAGCGGGGGCCGGTCGGGGGTGGGCTCTTCGAAATGCTTGCGCACCTCGTCGCAGGGGATCCCGTTGCGCCGCAACATCTCGGCGGTCCCCTCCGTGGCCAGCACCCGGAAGCCCAGATCGGCGAGCCGCTTGACGGGGAACACCAGCGATCGCTTGTCGCGGTTGGCCACCGAGACGAACACCGTGCCCCGCGCGGGCAACGAACCGTAGGCTGCGGTCTGGCTCTTGGCGAACGCGCTGCCGAAGTCGCGGTCGATGCCCATCACCTCGCCGGTCGACTTCATCTCTGGCCCGAGCAGCGAGTCGATACCCGAGCCGTCGGCACGGCGGAACCGGTGGAACGGCAGCACCGCCTCCTTGACGGCGATCGGCGCGTACGAGGCGGCGTTCGCGCCGTCGCCCACGGGTGCCAGCATGCCTTCGCGGCGAAGCGCAGAGATGCTCGCGCCCAGCATGATTCGGGCACAAGCCTTGGCGAGCGGCACGGCGGTCGCCTTGGACACGAACGGCACGGTGCGGCTGGCCCGTGGATTCGCCTCGAGCACGTAGAGGACATCGTCTTTGAGTGCGAACTGCACATTCAGCAGCCCGACCACGCCGATCCCGTGCGCGATCGCCTCCGTTGCCCGACGGACCTTGTCGATGTCGCTGCGGCCCAACGTGACCGGCGGCAACGCGCACGCGGAGTCACCGGAGTGGATGCCGGCCTCCTCGATGTGCTCCATGACCCCGCCCAGGTAGAGCTCGGTGCCGTCGTAGAGGGCGTCGGCGTCGATCTCGACGGCGTCCTCCAGGAACCGGTCGACCAGCACCGGGTGCT
>JAFAWC010000526.1 GCA_019242135.1 Mycobacteriaceae bacterium
TCGGAACCCTCAGCGACGCCGTGTCCGAGGATTATATCGGCGACGCAGTCGAATTACCGCCCAGCTCTTGGGGTTCCGGCAAGGACTGGCAGGTCTGGGCCGGCCCGAAAGTGGCCGACCTGGTACAGCTCAACACCGAGGTGGTCGACACGGCTTTGACCACGGTCGACAAGGCCCTGGCGCAGACGGACGGGCCGGTGCCCCGCGACCGGATCGCCGACCAGATCCTGCGCGAGACCCTGCTGACGGTGTCCAGCGACTGGCCGTTCATGGTCAGCAAGAACTCGGCGGCCGACTACGCCCGCTACCGCGCGCACTTGCACGCGCACGCCACCCGCGAGATTGCCGGCACGCTGGCGTCGGGGCGCCGCGACGCCGCTGCGCGGTTGGCCGATGGATGGAACCGCGCCGACGGCATGTTCGGTGCGCTGGACGCCAGGCGACTGCACCCCCCGTGAGGGTGCTGATGCTGTCGTGGGAGTACCCGCCGGTGGTGATCGGCAGGTTGGGCCGACATGTGCACCATTTGGCGACCGCACTGGCGGCCGCCGGGCACGAGGTGATGGTGCTCAGCCGTCGACCGTTCGACACCGACCCGTCCACGCACCCCACCACTGACGAAGCGCACGACGGTGTGCGGGTGCTCGCCGCCGCCCAGGACCCGCACGAGTTCGACTTCGCCACGGACATGATGGCCTGGACACTGGCGATGGGCCACTCGATGATCCGAGCCGGGCTGGCGGCACGGTTCACACCCGACGTCGTCCACACCCACGACTGGCTAGTCGCGCATCCAGGCATCGCGCTGTCCGAATTCTTTGACGTACCTTTGGTTTCCACTCTTCATGCCACAGAAGCGGGCCGACATTCGGGGTGGGTAAACGGATCGGTCAGCCGTCAGGTACACGCGCTGGAGTCGTGGCTTGCGCGCGAATCCGACTCGCTGATCGCATGTTCCGCGTCGATGCGCGACGAGATTGATGCACTGTTCGGCCCGGAGATGGCCGAGATCAGCGTTATCCGTAACGGAATTGACGTTGCCCGTTGGCCTTTCGTGAAACGGGCGGCGCGCACCGGCCCCCCGCGCCTACTGTACGTCGGCCGACTGGAGTACGAGAAGGGTATCCACGACCTTCTCACCGCGCTGCCACGGATACGGCGGGCTCATCCGGGCACCACGCTGACGATCGCCGGTGAAGGGACACAGCTGGATTGGCTGCTTGATAAGGCCCGACAGCACCGCGTACTGACGGCCACCACGTTCGTCGGGCGACTCGATCACGACCACTTGCTTGGCGCTCTGCACGACACCGACGCCGTCGTATTACCCAGCCATTACGAGCCGTTCGGGATCGTCGCGCTGGAGGCCGCAGCGGCGGGCGCGCCGCTGGTCACGTCCAACGTCGGCGGACTGGGTGAGGCGGTGATCGACGGATACACCGGAATATCGTTCGCGCCGCGCGACATCGATGGTTTGGTGACGGCGGTGCGCCGTGTCCTCGACGATCCCGGCGCTGCACAGCGCCGCGCCGTCGCCGCCCGTGCACGGCTCACGTCAGACTTCGCCTGGGAGACGATCGCCGGCGAGACGGCTGACGTGTACCAGGCCGCCAAACGCCGGGAACGCGAACCACTGCGGCGGCAGGTCATCGTCGAGCGAGCGCTTCCCGACCGCTAGGCCGCCGCTGCGGCGGCACAGTTCGATGCCCGTCGAAACATTTCGGACCTACCGTGGCGGATATGCCCACGAACATGCCGGCATCCGCGACCCGCTGATCACATGCGGTCGGCCGGGCGGATAGCGCCTTGAGGCCTCCGTGAGCCGGTGGGAGAATCGGGTCACGGAATCGAGGTCAGCATGATTCTTTACACACTGGCTGGGGTGGTCGGCGCCGGTTTGTTCTGGTTGGCGACGAATCTCCGCGTCGTCAAACAGTTCGAAAGAGGCGTCGTGTTCCGGTTCGGGCGCCTGCAAAACGGAGTACGCGGGCCGGGACTTACCGCACTGATCCCGATCGCCGACCGCATGCAGAAAGTCAACATGCAGATCGTCACGATGCCGGTGCCGGGCCAGGACGGCATCACCCGCGACAACGTGACGGTGCGCGTCGACGCTGTCATCTACTTCCGGGTCGCCGATCCGGTGAAAGTCGCCGTCGACGTGCAGGACTACGTGTCGGCCATCGGGCAGGTCGCGCAGACATCGCTGCGCTCGATCATCGGCAAGAGCGACCTGGATGACCTGCTGTCCAACCGCGAGGGCCTCAACCAGGGCCTCGAGCTCATGCTGGACAGTCCCGCCATGGGGTGGGGCATCCACATTGACCGCGTCGAGATCAAGGATGTGGCGCTGCCCGATTCCATGAAACGGTCCATCGCACGCCAAGCCGAGGCGGAGCGGGAGCGGCGGGCCAGGATCATCACCGCCGACGGCGAACTGCAGGCGTCGCAGAAGCTGGCACAGGCCGCCGAGGTGATGGGCGAGCACCCCGCCGCGCTGCAGCTGCGCCTGCTTGAGACCGTCGTCGAGGTCGCCGCGGAGAAGAACTCGACGCTGGTGTTGCCGTTCCCGGTCGAACTGCTCAGGTTCCTGGAGAGGTCGACCCCGCAGGAAAACCAGCAGGAAAACGAGAACGGGCAGCAGTCCCGTGTGCCCGACGACCCGCGCAGCCTGATTTCGTAACGCACCCGCAGTCGGGAGGCATCCCTTAGCGGGCGGCTTTCTTGCGCTCGATGTCGGCGAGCGCGGCGGCGAGTTCGGCGCGTTCGGCCGCCGACGTCTCCCACGCCAGCCTGCGGTTTTTCACCACCTTTGCCGGGGCGCCCACCGCGATCGAGTAGTCGGGGATGTGGCCCTTCACCACGGCATGCGACCCGAGCACGCAGCCGCGGCCGACGATCGTGCCGCGCAAGATCGTGCACTTCGCCGCGATCCACGTGTCGGGTCCGATCCGCACCGGGCTCTTGACGATGCCCTGGTCCTTGATCGGCATGTTGATGTCATCCATCCGGTGGTCGAAGTCGCACACATAGCACCAGTCGGCCATCAGCACCGAATCGCCGAGCTCGATGTCGAGATAGGTGTTGATGACGTTGTCGCGACCCAGCACCACCTTGTCGCCGATCCGCAGCGAGCCCTCGTGGCAGCGGATGGTGTTCTTGTCGCCGATGTGCACCCACCGGCCGATCACCAACTCGGAGAGCTCGGGGGTCGCCTGCAGCTCGACGCCCTTGCCGAGGAACACCATGCCGCGCGTGATGATGTGCGGATTGGCCAGCTTGAACTTCAGCAGCCGCCAGTACCTGACCAGGTACCACGGCGTGTAGGCACGGTTGGCCAGCACCCACTTCAGCGAAGCCGGCGTCAGGAATTTCGCCTGGCGCGGATCACGCAACCGCGAGCCACGCCAACGCTTGTGCAACGGCGCGCCCCACATCGTCGTCATGGCCGCAAAGCCTACGCTGGGCGCCCGCCTGCCCCGGGTTACCCTCTGGTGACGCGACCGCCAATGGAAGGACGTATGTTCTCGCGACACCGCACGCCTCGGCGAGTGGCGGCACTAGCGGGCACGACGACGCTTCTCGTTGCCACGGCGGTGGGATGTTCGAACACCGATGACTGGGTGGACCCGGCGCCGGCCGCGGGCTGGTCGGCCCAGTACGCCGACGCCGCTAACAGCAGCTACACCTCAACGGCGGGCGCCAACACCCTGAAGCTGCGGTGGAGCCGGTCGGTCAAGGGCAGCCTGTTCGCGGCAGTCGCGCTCGGTGCCGGCGAATACCTGGCGGCCAACGCGCAGACCGCGGCCGGCTGTTCGCTG
>JAFAWC010000176.1 GCA_019242135.1 Mycobacteriaceae bacterium
TCTCCGGACCGACACCGCGCAGCATCGCCGCGATCCGGTGTCGCCGTCGATCCGTCACTGGCACATCCTGGCAGAAATGGGCCACCGCGGACGGCCCATCCCATTTCGCGTGCCCTTGCACGGCAGCGCTCGCCCGGCACCCGTACCCATCGGTGGCACAGGTCAGCCCCTACGGTGGGACGTGTGCGGTTCTCGATAGCGATACCCCAGTTGGTTAGCGGTGGCTTCGATGCGGACGGAACGCGCCGCTACCTCATACGCGCCGAAGAGCTCGGGTTTGACGGCGGCTGGACGCTCGAACAGACCGTCGGTGAGGCACCGCTGATCGCGCCGTTGGAACTTCTGGCGTTCGCGGCATCGTGCACGTCGCGGCTGCGGTTGGGCGTAGCCGTGCTGATCACTTCGCTGCATGATCCGCTGCAGCTCGCCGCGACGGCGACCGCCGTCGACCAACTCAGCCACGGGCGGCTGGACCTCGGGGTCGCACCCGGTGGTGGTTTTCGGCCGTTCGCGGCCTTCGGGGTGGAGAAGGAAACGTTCATCCGGGCGTTCACCGAGGGACTGGAGCTCATGAAAATGGCCTGGTCAGACGATCCCCGGGTGACATTCCACGGCCGTTTCCGCGATGTCGACAACCTGCCGATCCAGCCCAAGCCGGTGCAGCGCCCCCACCCGCCGATTTGGTTCGGTGGTAATGCGCCCGCCGCCTTGGCCCGCGCTGTCCGGCTCGGCGACGCATTCCTCGGCGCGGGTTCCTCGACGACGGAGAGCTTCACCGAAGCGGTGCGGATCCTGCGCCGCGAACTGGCCCGGCAGGACAAGCAGCATTTCCCCATCGGCAAGCGGGTGTATCTCACCGTCGACGACGACGCCGCTTGCGCCCGCCGACATGTTCTCGCCGGTCTGCAGAAGATCTACGGCCAGATGCCAGGCATCGAAAACGTGCCGGTATCGGGCACACCTGCTGATGTCGCGGCAGGGTTGCAGGAGGTGATCGATGCCGGCGCCGAGACGATCCTGCTCAATCCCGTCGGTGCGGACGTCCAGAAAAACCTCGAGCAGATGGAGCGTCTGGCCGCCGAGGTCGTCCCGCAGCTGACGTGACGCCTATGACAGCTCGGTAACCGATCCGCCTGCGGCAGTGATCTTTTCGCGCGCGCTGCCGCTGAACTTGTGCGCACTCACCGACACTTTCACCGACAGCTTGCCGTCGCCGAGCACCTTGACAAGCATCTTCTTTCGCACCGCGCCCTTCGCCACCAACTGGTCAACACCGACCTCGCCGCCCTCGGGGAACAGCCGATCGATGTCGCCGACATTGACGACGGCGTATTCGGTGCGGAACCGGTTGCGGAAACCCTTCAATTTCGGCAACCGCATGTGGATCGGCATCTGGCCGCCCTCAAACGTCACCGGCACGCCCTTGCGGGCCTTAGTGCCCTTCGTCCCGCGGCCGGCGGTCTTGCCCTTGGAACCTTCACCGCGGCCGACGCGGGTCCGCTTTTTTTTCGACCCCGGTGCCGGCCGCAAGTCGTGCAGTTTGATCGTCATCGCACTGTCCTTTGCTCTTCGCGCGAAACGCTCATCGCCCTCCCCTGCTCCTGGCCGTCGGCGACATCTTCCACCTCGACGAGATGGCGCACCGCCGCAATCAGGCCCCGTATCTGCGGGCTGTCCTCGCGCACTACCGCATGGCCAATCCGTCTCAGCCCCAACGTCCGCAAGCTCTCACGCTGCTTCCACCGCACACCGATGGCGCTGCGCACCTGGGTAATTCGAAGTTCCGACATGATTACGTCGTTCCTTCGCGCGTGGCGACGAGGGTCGCTGCGCTCTCCCGCCGCGCCCGCAGCATGCTCGGCGGCGCGACGTCCTCGATGGGTAACCCGCGGCGCGCGGCCACCTCCTCCGGCCGCTGCAGCAGCTTGAGTGCGGCAACGGTGGCGTGCACCACGTTGATGGCGTTGTCGCTACCCAGCGACTTGGCCAAGATGTCATGCACGCCAGCACATTCCAGTACCGCTCGGGCGGCGCCGCCGGCGATGACGCCGGTACCCGGGCTGGCGGGGCGCAGCAGCACGACGCCGGCGGCGGCCTCCCCCTGGACGGGGTGGGTGATCGTCCCCCCGATCAGCGGGACGCGGAAGAAGTTCTTGCGTGCTTCCTCGACACCTTTTGCGATCGCGGCGGGCACCTCCTTGGCTTTGCCGTATCCGACGCCGACCATCCCGTTGCCGTCGCCGACGATCACCAAGGCGGTGAAGCTGAACCGCCGGCCGCCCTTGACCACCTTGGAAACGCGATTGATGGTGACGACGCGCTCGAGGTAGTTCGACTTGTCGGAATTGTCGCGGCCGCGTCCCTCCCGGCGACCGCGTCCCTCGCGGGGTTCACGTCCCTCGCGCGGTTCGCGCGTCTCGGTGCGGCCATCCGACATGACCGGGCCGCCGGCACCGGCATTCGCCTGCTCGGCCATCAAGCAATCCCTTCGTAGTCGCTCATCAGAACTTCAGTCCGCTCTCTCGTGCCGCGTCTGCCAGCGCGGCGATCCGTCCGCCGTAGGTGTATCCGCCGCGGTCGAACACCACGGTGTCGATGCCCGCGGCCTTCGCTCGCTCGGCGATCAACTGACCGACGCGCACACTGTGCGCCTTTTTGTCCCCCTCCACGGCGCGCACGTCAGGTTCGATCGACGATGCGGCGGCCAGGGTGGTGCCGTTGAGATCGTTGACCAGCTGCACGTGGATGTGCCGCGACGACCGGTTCACTACCAGCCGCGGCCGGTCCGGCGTGCCGGACAACTTCTTGCGCAGCCGGGCGTGACGGCGCAGCCGCGCGGTCCGCCGCGCCGCGGCGGCGCTCTGTCCGACCGGCTTTTGCTTCGAATTGCCTTCGCTGTTCGCCATTTCCTACTTGCCCGTCTTTCCGACCTTGCGGCGAATCTGTTCACCCTCGTAGCGCACGCCCTTGCCCTTGTACGGGTCGGGACGCCGCAGCCGCCGGATGTTCGCCGAAATCTGGCCGACCTTCTGCTTGTCGATACCCGAGATCGAGAACCTCGTCGGGGTTTCCACCGCGAAGGTGATGCCTTCCGGCGCCTCGATCACCACCGGATGGCTGTAGCCGAGCGCGAACTCCAGATTGCTGCCTCGCAACTGCACGCGGTAGCCCACCCCGAAAATCTCCATCTTGGTGGTGTAGCCCTGGGTGACCCCGGTGACCAGGTTCGACACCAACGTGCGCGACAGCCCGTGCAGTGAGCGGTTGCGCCGCTCGTCGTCGGGACGGGTAACGACGATCGCACCGTCTTCGTTGCGCGCCACCGTGATTGGCTCCGCGACTGTCAGATCCAAGGTGCCCTTGGGTCCTTTTATCGAGACGTTCCGACCCTCGATCGTTACGTCGACTCCCGCGGGAATCGGAATCGGCTGCTTACCAATGCGAGACATGGTTACTTCCTCTCACCACACTCTCACCACACGAACGCGAGGACTTCGCCGCCCACGCCCTGTCTGGCTGCCTGACGGTCGGTCAGCAGGCCCGAGGAGGTCGAGATGATCGCCACCCCCAGGCCGCCGAGCACTCGGGGCAGGTTGTTGGATTTCGCGTACACCCGCAGACCCGGCTTGGACACCCGCCGCA
>JAFAWC010000252.1 GCA_019242135.1 Mycobacteriaceae bacterium
CGTCGGCATCGCGGTCGGGCAAGCGGTGCGGACATCGCTGATCGTCGTCGTCGTGATTACTTTGTTCATCTCCCTCGCCGTCTACGGCGCTTCCGGTAACTTCAACCTTTCCGGATAAGGGGGAGCAGTGGCGAACACGGGGTCTACCACCCGCAACGGCAGGATCGCCGCGGCGGTGCTCGCGACGCTGATCCTCGTCTTCGCCCTGCTGACCTACCTCTCGTATTCGGCTGCTTTCACGTCCACCGATTCGGTGACGGTGACGTCGCCGCGCGCCGGCCTCGTGATGGAGCGCGACGCGAAGGTCAAGTACCGCGGCATCCAGATCGGCAAGGTCAAAAACATTCAGTATGTCGGCGACCAAGCGCAGTTGACGCTGGCGATCGAGAGCGGTCAGATGCGCTACATCCCATCGAATGCCATCGTGCGGATCGCCAGTAACACGGTGTTCGGCGCGAAATCGGTGGAATTCATTCCGCCGCCAACCCCTTCGGGCAAGTCTCTGCAGCCTGGCACCCACGTATCGGCGTCGGCGGTGCAACTCGAAGTGAACTCGTTGTTCCAGACGCTGGTCGATGTGCTGCACAAGATCAACCCGGTCGACCTCAACGCGACGCTGAGCGCGGTCGCGGAGGGGTTGCGCGGCCACGGAGACGATTTGGGTGCCACGTTCGCCGAGCTGAACCAGTACCTGCCGAAGATCAACCCGAAGATGCCGACGTTGCAGTCCGACTTCCGCCAGACCGCTGCGGTGGGCAACATCTATGGCGACGCCGCACCTGATCTCGTCACCGTGCTGGACAACGTGCCGACGATCAGCAACACCCTCGTCGACGAGCAGGACAATCTCAACGCCACACTGCTGGCGGCAACGGGTCTGGCCGACAACGGAACCGCAACCCTCGAGCCCGCGCAGGACGACCTGATCGCCGCATTGAAGCGTTTCCGCGCGCCGTTGAAGGTGCTCTCGGATTACTCACCGGAGTTCGGTTGCATCTTCCAGGGCGTCAAGAAGGCGATCGACCAGTTCGGTCCGGTGATCGGCGGCACCCGGCCCGGCTTGTTCACATCGTCGAACTTCGTTCTGGGCGTTCCGATCTACACGTACCCCGAGAGCCTGCCGATCGTGAACGCAACCGGCGGCCCGAACTGCCGCGGTCTGCCCAACATGCCCAGCAAGCAGTTCGGCGGATCCTGGTTCCACGCACCGTTTTTGGTCACCGACAACGCGTACATTCCCTATGAGCCATTCACTGAAGTACAGGTGGATGCCCCGTCGACGCTGCAGTTCTTGTTCAACGGCGCGTTCGCCGAGCGGAAGGACTGGTGATGTGACGTGAGCCATCGCGCAGTCCTTATCAAAGTCAGCATCTTCGCGGTGGTGATGTTGCTGGTGGCCGCCGGGCTGGTGGTGGTCTTCGGGCAGTTCCGGTTCGCCCCGACCAGCACATATCACGCCACGTTCGAAATCGCCTCGCGGCTCAAGGGCGGTAACGACGTCCGGATCGCCGGGATACCGGTGGGCAGCGTGAAAGACGTCAAGCTCAACCCCGACAACAAGGTTGATGTCACGTTTACCGTCGACAAGCGCTACCAGATGTATACGTCGACGAGGGCGATCATTCGATACCAGAACCTGGTCGGCGACCGCTACCTGGAGATCGCATCGGGTCCCGGCGACCTCCGGAAGGTGCCGCCGGGGGGAACAATCCAGCACACCGAACCGGCGCTGGACCTCGATGCGCTGCTGGGTGGACTGCGTCCCGTGCTGAAGGGCCTGAAAGGCGACGAGATCAACCAGATCAGCAACGCCGTCATCGAACTGCTTCAAGGTCAGGGCGGCCCACTCGCGGATCTGTTGTCTAACACCGGGTCGTTCAGCAAGACGTTGTCGGATCGCTACCAGGTCATTTCCGACGTGATCCACAACTTGAACACGGTGCTCACGACCGTCGACCAGAAGAGCGCCCAATTCAACGCCAGCATCGATCAACTTCAGCAGCTGATCAGCGGATTGGCGCAGGGACGCGATGCCATTGCTGGGGCGCTGCCGCCGCTCGCATCCGCCGCGTCGGATCTGACCGAGCTGCTGCAAACCTCGCGCCGACCGATTCAGGGTGTGATCGAGAACCTTCGGCCACTCGCAACCGAAATGGACAATCGCAAGGGCGAAATCAACGCTGTGCTCGAGCCGCTGGCGGAGAACTATCTGCGGCTCAACGCCCTTGGTGCTTATGGCGCGTACTTCAACATCTTCTACTGCTCGGTGCGTATTAAGCTCAACGGGCCCTCCGTCGGCGCGGGCGGCACACCGTCGGACAGTGACATCCTGCTTCCTCAGGGCGGCCCCCCTGACCCGTCGAAGGGCAGGTGCTCAGATAATGGGTGAGCAACGCAATCCGCTCCGGACCGGCATCATCGGCATCTTTGTGGTGGTCGCCGTCGTGCTGGTGGCTTTCGGCTATTCCAAGCTGCCGTTCTTTCCGCAGGGCAAGCAGTACGACGCGTATTTCGCCGACGCGGGCGGCATCTCCCCGGGTAGCGAAGTCAACGTGTCGGGAATCAAAGTCGGCCAGGTGAAAAGCGTCTCGCTCGCCGGGGACCTCGCGCGGGTGACGTTCACCGTCGATCGCAAGCTCAGGATCGGCGACCAGACGATGGTGTCGATCAAGACCGACACCATCCTCGGTGAGAAGTCGTTGGCGGTCATCCCCGGCGGCCGTGGCGAGGCGACGACGATTCCGCTGAACCGCACCACGACGCCTTACACGCTGAACAACGCGCTGCAGGATCTCGGCCAGAACTCCAGCGAATTGGATAAGGACAAGTTCACCCAGGCGCTGGGTGTGCTCACGGATTCCCTGCGCGAAGCGACCCCGCAGCTGCGCCAGGCACTTGACGGTGTCGCGGCGCTGTCGCGCAGCATCAACGCCAACGACCAGGCGCTGGCCGAGTTGCTCGAGCACGCCAAGTCGGTCACCAAGCTGCTCGCCGATCGGGCCGGCCAGGTCAACCAGCTCATCGTCGACGGCAACCAGCTGTTCGCCGCGCTCGACGAGCGCCGCGCCGCGCTGAGCTCGCTGATCGCGAGCATTCAGCCGGTGTCTCAGCAAATTTCGGGCTTCGTCGCCGACAACCGCCGCGAGTTCGGACCGGCGCTGCGCAAGCTCAACTCGGTGCTCGACGACTTGCTGCAGCGCCGCGAACACATCAGTGAGGCGCTTCGGCGCCTGCCGCCGTATGCCACCGCTCTGGGCGAGGTGGTCGCTTCCGGTCCGGGTTTCCACATCAACCTGTACGGTCTGCCGCCCGGCCCGCTCGGAGAGGTGCTGCTGGACCTGTACTTCCAGCCCGGCAAGCTGCCCGCCAGCCTCGCGGACTACCTGCGCGGCTTCATCTCCGAGCGATTGATCATTAGGCCGAAGTCGCCATGACCAGTCACACGGCACCGCGCAACACCAGGTGGTTACGCTACGGCGTCATCGCCGCCCTGGTGGTGGCGTTGATTGCGGCTATCTACCTGGTCTGGCCGGGTCGCGCCGGCCACAAGGTGATCGGATACTTCTCGACGGCGGTCGGGCTGTATCCGGGTGACGACGTCCGCATCGTCGGTGTCCCGGTCGGCAGGGTCGAATCGATTGAGCCACAAGCCCAATTCGTCAAGGTCACGATGTCGGTGCAGAGCGGGATCAACGTGCCCGCCGACGCGCACGCGATCATCATGGCGCCCAACATCGTCTCGGCGCGCTTCATCCAGCTGGCCCCCGCGTACAAGAGTGGGGCGGTGATGGCCGACGGTGCGACGATCGGACTGGATCGCACGGCCACCCCGGTCGAGTGGGACGAGGTGAAAACAGAGCTCACCCAGCTCAGCACATCGCTCGGGCCGCAGGCCGGTTCGGTGCAGGGACCGCTCAGCGCATTCGTGAACCAGGCCGCCGACACCTTCGACGGCAACGGCGACTCCTTCCGCCAAGCGCTGCGCGAGCTGTCCCAAACGGCGGGGCGGCTGGGTGATTCCCGCACGGACCTGTTTGGCACGGTCAAGAACCTGCAGATCCTCATCGACGCACTGTCGAAGAGCAACGAGCAGATCGTGGAGTTCAGCGGCCACCTGGCGTCGGTGTCTCAGGTGCTCGCCGACAGCTCGACCAACCTCGACACCACACTCGGCACGCTCAACCAGGCGCTGTCTGACGTCCGCGGATTCCTTGCCGACAACAACCAGGCGCTGATCGGCCAGATCGACAAGCTTTCTCAGCTGACCAAGCTGTTCGCCGACCAGCACGACGACATCGAACAGCTCCTGCATGTCACCCCGAACGGCCTGGCGAACTTCTACAACATCTATGACCCCGCCCAGGGCACCGCCACGGGTCTGTTGTCACTGCCGAACTTCGCCAACCCGGTGCAGTTCATCTGCGGCGGCGTCTTCGAGGGCAGCATGTACGTCGACAACATCAAGCGGACCGAGATCTGCCGCGAACGGATGGCCCCGGTGTTGCAGCGACTGGCCATGAACTACCCGCCGATCCTGTTCCACGCGATCAACACCATCACCGCTTACAAGGGCCAGATCATCTACGACACCCCGGCCACCGAGGCCAAGGCGCAGACGTATCTGCCCTATCTGCAGTGGATCCCGTCGCAGGGCCGCACACCGCCGCGCTCCGGCGACACCAGTGTCGACGGGCTGCTCCTGCCGCCGAACCCCGCGCCCGGGCCGCCGCCGCCCGCGCAGCCGCAGTTCCTCGGCCTGCCCCCCGGCCCCCCGCCGCCCGAGGCGGCCGCACCGGCGCCCGGGCCCGCCGCACCGGCCGGCGGCTACCCGGCCGAGGGCGTCCCGCCGATGCAGCCGGTCGGCCCCGATCAAACAGGACCCGGCGGATGACGTCACGAGTATCCCGGGACATATTGCGCCGCAACCTAAGCCGGGGCGCTGCCCGCGTGATTGCGCTCGGCTCGGGGGTTGTTCTGCTGGCAGGGTGCCAGTTCGGCGGCCTGAACTCGTTGAGCATGCCGGGCACCGCCGGCCACGGCTCGGGCGCCTTCAGCATCACCGTTGAGGTGCCCGATGTCGCGACGATGCCGCAGAACTCGCCGGTGATGGTCGACGATGTCACCGTCGGCAGCGTTTCTGGAGTTGTTGCGTGCCAGCGCGGTGTCACAATCGACCCGCCCTGTCGCGCGAAGTCGGCTCCGGTGCCACCGCCGGACGGCACATTCTATGCGGCCGTGAAGCTTTCGCTCGACAAGAACGTCAAGCTACCGGAAAATTCGACCGCGAGGGTGGCGCAGACCTCGCTGCTTGGCTCCCAGCACATCGAACTGGTCCGGCCGACGCGCACGCCGAGTGGTCAGCTTCACGACGGGTCGGTTATCCGGCTCACCGACAGCTCGCGCTATCCCACCACCGAGGAGGTGCTGTCCGCGCTCGGTATGGTGGTGAACAAGGGCAACCTCGGTGCGCTGCAGGACATCACGGACGAGGCGTACGCGGCCGTCGCCGGTCGCGCGGGCGCCTTCACCGATCTGATTCCGCGGCTCGCCGAGTTCACCGCCGCGCTCAACGATCAGACCAACGACATCATCGCGACCGCAGAAGGCTTGAACCGGATCGCCGGAACGCTTGCCGCGCACAAGGACAGCCTCAGTCGCGCCATCGACTCGCTGCCCGCCGCACTGCGCGTGCTCAACGACAACCGCAAGAACATCGTGGACACCTTCGCCGCGCTGCAGAGCTTCGCCACGGTGGCCTCCAACATCCTGTCCCAGACCACGGCCGATTTCGCGGCGGACTTCAAAGACCTGTACGCGGTGATCAAGCCCATCAACGACAACCGCGCCGACTTTGTGTCAGACCTTGACCTGCTGCCCACCTTCCCGTTCACCACCCGGTACCTGCGGCGCGCGGTCCGCGGCGATTACCTCAACGTGTTCGTCACTTTCGACCTGACGATCCGCCGTCTCGGCGAGACGATCTTCACCACGGCGTCCTTCGATCCGAACATGCAGCACATCAACGAGGTGGTCAATCCGCCGGACTGGTTGATCGGCTCCTTTGCGAACCTGAACGGGCAGGCGGCTGACCCGTTCACGATTCCGCCCGGCACCGCGTCCGGCGAGGAGGTGCCACCGAACTGATGCTGGATCGATTGGCACGTGTCCAATTGACGATCTTCGCGATCGTCACAGTGCTCTGCGTCGGCGCGATCGCGGTCTTCTATCTGCACGTTCCAGCGCACCTCGGAATCGGTGCCTACAACATCACCGCCGAATTCGACACCGGCGGGGGCCTGTATAAGAACGCCAACGTCGCCTACCGCGGCGTGACGGTGGGACGCGTCGAAGCTCTGTCGCTGACCAACGACAGCGTCGAGGCGCACATGCGGCTCAACAGCGAGTACAAGATTCCTGAAAACGTCACCGCCACAGTGAAAAGTGTGTCCGCGGTGGGCGAGCAGTACGTGGATTTGGTGCCTCCCGACAACCCGTCGACGGTGGCGCTGCACGATGGGTCGCGCATCGGCCGGGACCGCACCGCGGTCGGCCAGGACATCGAAGGGCTGCTGCAGCAGGCCGACGCACTGGTCAGCAGCGTCAGCAATACCCGGTTGCAGGACTTGCTGCACGAGACGTTCAAGGCGTTCAACGGATCTGGACCCGAGCTGGCCAGGCTTATCCAATCGGCGCGGTCGCTCGTCGATGAGGCCAACGCCAACTGGCCGGAGACCGACAAGCTGATCGACCAGGCCGGCCCGTTCCTGGACGCCCAGATCCGCAGTGGCGACGACATCAGGTCGCTGTCGGACGGGCTGGCCCGGTTCACCACTGAACTGCGCCAAGCAGATCCGCAGTTGCGCGCGCTGCTGGTGACCGCCCCGGGTGCGGCTGGCGAAGCCAGCGACACGTTCGCCGGTATCCGGCCGTCGTTCCCGGTGCTCGCGGCCAGTCTGGCGCAGCTCGGCCGCGTCGGCGTCATCTACAACCGGTCGATCGAGCAGGCGCTGGTCATCTTCCCGGCGCTGATGTCGGCGCTGATCACGGTCGGCGGCGGCGTGCCCGCCGACGAGGGCGGCAAGCTCGACTTCAAGCTGGACCTGGGTGACCCGCCGCCGTGCTCGACCGGCTTCATCCCACCCCAGTTCATCCGGCCGCCCGCCGACGAGACCCTGCGCGATTTGCCCACGGACATGTATTGCAAAGTGGCGCAGAATGATCCCAGTGCGGTGCGCGGCGCGCGGAACTACCCGTGCCAGGAGTACCCCGGTAAGCGGGCCCCGACGGTTCAGCTCTGCCGCGACCCCCGCGGTTACGTCCCACTCGGCAACAACCCGTGGCGCGGCCCGCCGGTACCCACCGGTACGCCGGTCGATGACGAGCGAAACATCCTGCCGCCCAACAAGTACCCGTACATTCCGCCGGACGCAGACCCCGATCCGGGGTATCCGGTTCCGCCCGGGTCGGTGCCACCGGGGGTGCAGCCGGGGCCGGGGCCGGCTCCCAACCAACCGTGGCCGGTGCCGCCGCCGCCTAACAACAACGGACCGCCCCCGCCGCTGACCGCGTGGGTGCCGCCGGCGCCGTACCCGGATGCCTGGCCGGCGCCCGCGAACCCGCAACCTCCGCCGCGGTCGCCCGGGCCCTACCCGCCTGTGGTGCCGCCGCCCGGACCGGCGCCGGCGCCCGCACCCCCACCGGAGCCGGGAGCGCTTCCGCCGGCGGACGTGACCCCGCCGGGGGTGAACGGGGCCTCCTACACCACCTATGACCAGCACAGCGGCGCCTTCGTTGACGACAAGGGCCGGGCCGCTGTGTACGCGCCGGGCGCCGACAACCTGCGCCCACAAGAGAATTGGGTTGATCTCATGCTTGACCCGAGGCAAACCTAGCAGCAGACGTAGAGGCAGACCTGGATGACGACCACAGATACCGACGCCCCGACGACGGACACCGACGCGACGACGGCCGACGCGCTGACCGCCGATGCGCTGACCGCCGACGCGCCGAAATCTCGCCGGCGCGCGGTGCGCGCGGCCGGGCCCGCAAAGGGAACCGCGCCCGAGCCCACTACCGTCCGGGTCGACAAGCCGACCGAGGAAGCGCCGCGCACCCGCAAGTCGGGACCGCCACCGCGGCGGCAGCCCAATCGGCGGCTGGTCGCCGTTGTCGCACTCTCGTGTGTGGGCGCGGCGACGTTCGGGCTGGCCGCAGCCGGGTATTTCCTATTGTGGCGACCGAAGGTCGAGTGGGAGCAGACACAAGCCCACAACCAGCGCTACGTGGACACCGCCTCGCAGACGTTGGTGAACATGTACACGTTCAAACCGGACAACGTCGAGCAGAGTGTCGACCAGTTCTATCGGGGGATCAGCGGGCAGCTGCGCGACGAATGGGCCCGCGACAACCACATCGCCAACCTGAAGGCATTCCTCCGCGCCACCGGGAACAGCTCTGAAGCGGTGGTCAACGGCGCGGCACTGGAAAGTGTTGACAACGAGACGAAGACCGCTTCGGTGCTGGTGTCGCTGCGGGTGACCCAGAGCGACTCCAACGGCAACAACAAACCATCACTGCCGATGCGCTGGCGTGTCGTGGTGCAGGAGAACCTCG
This sequence comes from Mycobacteriaceae bacterium, assembly GCA_019242135.1. Lineage (GTDB taxonomy): Bacteria > Actinomycetota > Actinomycetes > Mycobacteriales > Mycobacteriaceae > Mycobacterium. The sequence goes on from JAFAWC010000252.1 coordinate 8,614, forward strand.
ACACCGGTCAGATGACCACCTCCGACATGCGCTACCCGGACGGGGGCAGTTGATGCGCTGGCTCGTCACCGGCGTCGCTGGGCTGCTGGCGGCCGCGTTCGTCGCACTGGCCGGCGCCGGCGGCTGGCTGTACTGGAATCGGGTCGAGCGCACAGGCGAGGACCAGGCGCGCGCACAGCTGGGTCCGCTGGCAAAAGACCAGGTGCCCAAGATCTTCGGCTACGACTACCAAACCGTGGAAAGAAGCCTCGACACGGCCTACACGTACTTCACACCGGATTTCCGCAGACAGTTTCAGGAGAAGGCGAGCAAAGAGATCATTCCCCAGGCCCGCGACCGGCAGATGAACAGCCAAGTCAACGTCGTCGGCTACGGGGTGATGGATGCGCACCGCAATTCGGGTTCGGTGATGGTGTACATCAACCAGACCTGGATCGACAAGTCCCGCCAGCCGCTGTACAACGGCAGCCGGATCAAGGTCGACTATCAGCGCCTTGACGGCAAGTGGTTGATCAACTCGATTGAAGTGCTTTAGCTTTCGCCGGCTTTCGTCACCTTTCGCCGGCTTTCGTCAGCTTTCGCCGGCTTTCCGTCAGCTTTCGTCCTTGCCGGCCAGCGCGTCCAAGAATGACCGCGCCCACCGGTCGACGTCGTGGGTCAACACCTGACGGCGCAGCGCCCGCATCCGCCGCCGGCCCTCTTCCGGACTCTGGTTCATCGCCGCCTCGATGCCGTCCTTCACGCCTTCCAGATCGTGCGGGTTGACCAGATACGCCTGTCGCAGTTCGTTTGCCGCGCCGGTGAATTCGCTTAGCACCAGAGCTCCCCCCAAGTCGCTGCGGCACGCTACGTATTCCTTGGCCACCAGGTTCATCCCGTCGCGCAGCGGAGTGACCAGCATGACGTCGCTGGCGACGTAGAACGCGATCAGCTCGTCCCGTGGCAGCGGGCGGTGCAGGTAGTGCACCATGGTGTGGCCGACTTCGCCGTACTCGCCGTTGATGTGTCCCACCTGGCGCTCGATGTCCTCGCGAAGCGCCTTATAGCTTTCGACGCGTTCCCGGCTGGGCGTGGCCAACTGCACAAAGACGGTGTCGTCGCGCTTGGCCCGGCCCTCGGCCAGCAGTTCCGAAAACGCTTTCAGCCGTACGTCGATGCCCTTCGTGTAATCCAGCCGGTCGACACCCAAGAGAACCTTGCGTGGGTCACCTAGTTCTGACCGTATTTCGCGGGCCCGCTGGCGCACGCTTCGCTCTCGGCCCTTGTGGTCGAGGTCGGCGGAGTCGATCGAGATCGGAAACGCTCCCACCCGAACTATCCGCGAGCCGTATTCCACCTCGCCGAACCGCGAACGCACGCCGATCGATCCGCGCGACGTGTTCGCCCCGACCAGCCGCCGTGCCAGGATGAGGAAGTTCTGAGCGCCGCCCTGCATGTGAAATCCCACTAGATCGGCACCCAGTAGTCCCTCGACAATCGCCGTGCGCCAGGGCAATTGCATGAACAACTCGACGGGGGGAAACGGGATGTGCAGGAAGAAGCCGATGGTGAGGTCTGGCCGCAGTTCCCGCAACATCTTCGGCACCAGCTGCAATTGATAGTCCTGCACCCACACCGTGGCGTTTTTCGCTGCTGCTCGCGACGCGGCTTCGGCGAAGCGCCGGTTCACGTCGACGTAGCGATCCCACCACGCCCGGTGATAGAGCGGTTTGACGATCACGTCGTGGTACAGCGGCCATAGGGTGGCGTTGGAGAAACCCTCGTAGTACTCCGCGACGTCGTCCTCGCTCAACCGCACCGGAAACAGTTCCAGCTCATCATCGACGATGGGTTCCTCATCGACGTCCGGGACGCCCGGCCAGCCGATCCACGCGCCGTGCTGTCGGCGCAGCAGCGGCTCCAGGGCGGTGACCAGTCCGCCCGGGCTGCGTTTCCAGGTGGTGCTGCCGTCCGGAAGTCGTTCCAAGTCGATTGGCAGCCGGTTGGCGACGACGACGAATTCCGAGTCCTTTCCGCGTCCGGCCGCCGCGGAGGCACTCATCTAGGACTCGTTCTTCGCCGGTCCAATACCGAGCATCGACAGGAAGATCCGGCATTCGTCGGCGTCGGTCGCATAGGCGGCGACCACCCGGCGAGCTTGCCGCGCGGTGCTGTCGGCCAGCGGTTCCACGTCGTCGATGTCGGCGGGGTCAGATTTAGCGGGCATAGGACAACTCTAAGCGAAGACCGCCGCCGACCGATTGCCCGGCGTGGTTCGATGGCTAGAACGTGTTTCAGTTTCAGGACGGATTCGGGACAGGAGATGTAGTGAAACGGTCGGTGGTGGCGGATCGGACCTTCCTGGTCACGGGCGGGGGGAGCGGAATCGGCAAGGCGGTGGCCGCAGCGCTGGCGGAGGCCGGCGCGCGGGTGATGATCGTTGGTCGCAACCCGGATCGGCTCGCGGCCGCCGTCACCGACATCGCCGGAAGCGTGCGCTATGAGCCGACCGACGTCACGAACGAGGAGGAGACCGCACGCGCGGTTGATGCGGCGACCGCGTGGAGCGGCCGGTTGCACGGGGTGGTTCATTGTGCGGGCGGCTCCGAGACGATCGGCCCGATCACGCAGATCGACTCCGAGGCGTGGCGGCGCACGGTGGACCTGAACGTCAACGGCACCATGTACGTGTTGAAGCACTCGGCGCGCGAGATGGTGCGCGGGGGCGGCGGGGCGTTCGTCGCGATCTCGTCGATCGCCGCGAGCAACACCCACCGCTGGTTCGGTGCCTACGGGCCCACCAAATCCGCCATCGACCACCTCGTGAAGGTCGCCGCCGATGAGCTCGGCCCGTCGTGGGTGCGGGTGAACGGCATCCGGCCGGGCCTGATCCGCACCGACCTGGTCGAGCCGATCATGCAGACGCCGGGCGTCCTGGACGACTACCGGATCAACACCCCGCTGCCCCGTGTCGGCGAGGTCGACGACGTCGCGTCGGCGTGTCTGTTTCTGCTTAGCGACGCGGCGAGCTGGATCACCGGCCAGATCATCAATGTGGACGGCGGCCAGTCCCTGCGCCGCGGACCGGACTTCACCGCCATGCTGGAACCGGTGTTCGGACCCGACGGGCTGCGCGGCCTGGTCAATTAGAGGTCATCTGAGCTGGTGACTTGACGCGATACCCGCGGGCGCACTGGCGACGGCCGCGCGGAGGGCCTCGGCGAGCGCCAGCGCGCTTTCCTCGGTGAGCTCGAGGGCGACCCGCGCGGACGCGCCGAGCGCCGGATTCAGCAGATCGATGTTCACGGTGTGCCCGTAGGGCGCGTGCACGGGATGGTCGACGTAGACCGTTGCCTCGGTCGCGGTGAACCACCCCGTGGCGCCCTTGCCGCTGCCGTCGACGGCGATTTTCTCGGTCAGGTAGGTGCACATCGGTCAGCCCACCAGATGCTTGGCGAAGAACTCGTCGATGCGGCGCCAGCCGTCCACCGCCGCCTCCACGCGGTACGCCGGCCGGTCGACCGAGAAGAACGAGTGTCCGGCCCCGTCGTAGGAGTAGAACTCGTGGTGCTTGCCTGACCGGGTCAGCTCGGCATCGAGTGTCTGCACTGACTCGGGCGACGGATAACGGTCGTCCTTGCCGAACAGTCCCAGCAACGGGCAGTTGAGGTTTCCCACCAGGCCGAGGATCGGTTTCATGTGCTTCGGCATGCCCTCCGGCGGGTCCTCGACGACGAACGCGCCGTAACAGTCAACGGCCGCATCCACTTTCAGCGAGCAGGCGGCGAGCACAGCCTGCCGGCCGCCGGAGCAGTGACCGATCACGCCGATCTTTCCGTTGGCGCCGTCGAGTCCGCGCAGATATTCGGCGGCGCCCTCGACGTCTCCGACCAGCCGGTCGTCGGGCACCCCGCCGGCGGCGCGCGCGGCAGCGGCGGCGTCGTCGGGGTCGGCGCCGGGGGCTTCCCGCCAATAGAGGTTGGGGCAGATCGTGTGGTAGCCGCCGACAGCCAGTCTGCGCACGAATTCCTTTGTCTCCCGGTCATAACCCGGCATGTGATGAATCCACACCAACCCGCCGCGCGAGCCCGGTGCGAGCGGAACGGCACGGTAGGCCTCGATCTCGTCACCGTTGTTACCGGTGATCATGACCGTTTCTGCACGGATCGCGTCCGAACTGATCGACGTCATCGTCACGTTCCCCTCTCGCACGTCGTCGACTGTGCAGCTTGTCGTCGTGTTTACTCGCAATAAATGATGACAACCCACACACTCGGCGGTGAACGCCGGTGACGCAAGAGCCGACCCGCCCGCCGACCGCGGCTCGCGTCCTATGCTGCACGGTCGCGGTCTGCCTCGCGGTCGCCTCGTGCACGACGCCGGAACATCGCGCCCCCGGCCGGGTGGGCGGGTCATGCGCCATCGTCAAGCAAACCGACGTGCCGGCGACGATGCGCGACGGCACGATTCTGCGCGCCGACGTCTATCGGCCGCAGACCTCTGAAGCGGTGCCGGTGATCCTGATGAGAACCCAGTACGGAAAGGACAGCGCCCAGGTGGATCCCGGGCGGTACCGGCCACCCGACTGGTTCGCGTCGTACTGCTATCTCGTTGTCGTGCAGGATGTCCGGGGACAGGGCGAATCGGGCGGCACATTTTCGGAGTTCACCCACGATCAGGACGATGGCTACGACAGTGTGGAATGGGCGGCCGCGCTGCCCGGCTCCAACGGCAAGGTCGCGATGTACGGATCCTCATATGTCGGCGCCACGCAGTGGCTCGCCGCGGTCACCGCGCCGCCGCACCTGGTGACGATCGTGCCGGCCAACACCGCGTCGGACTACTACGACGGGTGGACGTACGAGGGTGGCGAGTTCCGGCTCGCGTTCGTGCTGCCCTGGACGATTTCGGCGATCGCCACGGGCGCCGCCCAGAACCGGCACGACGACGCCACGGTCACCGAGCTGGCCGCCGCCGCAGCCGATGTGACGCGCTGGCTGAACTTCAAGCCCTACCAGG